>NZ_JALTON010000017.1 GCF_027000115.1 Thiohalobacter sp.
ACCGTGGACGGTTAATCGGGCATTTTTATGGCTGTTCATTCGGGGTCCTCGAAGCATTGGTTTGGGTCGCACCTCCAATTCTCCGGGTAAACCCCGAGTGAACAACCTACTGGAAGATCACAGCTAGCCCGCATATTGCACCAGGAGTTTACGGCCGCTTTGCAGTGCCGGGCGACCCTGCTACCATTCCCTTGGAGGAGTGCCGGTTTTCCGGCGCTTGAAACGAAAAACCACGGGGAATCATAGAGAACAAGCGCATGCCCCGGATTCTGAGCATCACCAGCGGCAAGGGCGGTGTAGGCAAGACCACGCTCAGCGTCAATCTGGCGCTGGCGCTGGCCGCCCGCGGCAGGCGGGTGTGCCTGTTCGACGCCGATCTCGGACTGGCCAACGCCAACATCCTGCTGGACCTGAAGCCCGAGCAGACGCTGGAGCAGGTGCTTGAGGGGGCATGCCGGCTGGCCGATATCATCCTCCCCGCGCGTCAGGGCCTGGACGTGGTGCCGGGGGCCTCCGGGGTGGAAGCGCTGGCGAATCTCGAACCTCTGCTGCTGGCCGACCTGCAGGCCCAGTTCGCCGCGCTGGACGACTACGACTACGTGATCTTCGACACCGCCTCCGGCATCGGCCACGGCGTGATGCAGCTGGTGCTGGCCTCACCGGAGGTGCTTGTGGCCCTGTCCCCGGAGCCGACTTCGCTGACCGACGCCTACGCGCTGGTCAAGCTGTTGCGCCAGCACCGCCACCGGGGCCGGTTGGACGTGGTGGTGAACATGGCGCGTACCCGTGCGCTGGGGCGGCATACCTTCGACAAGTTCCGGGAAGTCGCGCGGGTCTACCTGCAGATGGAGCTGGAGCTGCTGGGCACCGTGCCCCATGACAAGCGGGTCCCGGAGGCCATCCGGGCGCGGCGTGCAGTGGTGGAAAGCGAACCGGAGGGGCCGGCGAGCCGGGCGATGCAGGGGCTGGCCGAGGCCCTGGAGGCCCGTGCCGACGAGATCCCCGGTACCGACATGGCCGAGTTCTTCTGGCGTTACACCAATGTGCCGGTGCCCGTGCTGGATGCCGGGCCGGCCGTCGATGGCCGACCGGCGAAAGCGGCTGCGAACGCGCGAAGGCCTGTTCACGCCGAAGCGGGGCCCGAGGCCGAAGCGGGATCCGAGAACCAAGCGGGACCCGAGGCCGGGCCGGTCGTGGATGCCGTGCATGCGCGGCTGGATACCATTGCCGCGGCCGTCGAAGCCCTGCGCGCGGAAGTGGCGGCGCTTCGACAGGACCGTGCCACGGACACGGAGCCCGCGCCCGAAGCCGAGCCCCTTGTGGAGCCTGCCCTGTCAACTGACACGGCCGCCAGTCCCGGTTCCGGGCATACAGCCGAAGCAGCGAGCCTGGACGATGCCCTGCCGCCACCGGTCGAACGCCGTGCCGGTGGCTCGTGGGGTCCGGGACATTCGCGTGCCGTGCGCGGTGACCGCCGCGCCACGCCCATCGACAGCGTCCAGTTGCGGCGGGTGCTGGGGCGTTTGCTGACCCGCGCGGTGGCAGAGGGCAGGACCGACCGGCCATTGCGGGTCGATTCCGGCACCGAGAGGGTCGCCGATGGCAATCGCTGCCGGTTGCTTCCGGGGCGCTATTCCCGCATCAGCCTGCACCTGGATGGGCATCCGGCGCCGGATACCTTTGTCGAAGAGGTCTTCGAGGCGTGTGACATCACCGGCTGCAAGGTGCATGCGCTGGGTGGGGATGCGCGCTACTGGCTCACCGCGGCGCGCGACGGCGGGATTCTGCTGGAAACGCCGGCCGGCGGAGAAACCCGCCTGCATGTCTACCTGCCGATGGGGCAGGATGCGGCGGCATTGCCGGACGCAAACGATTCGGAACGGGTCGAGGTCCCGCTGGCCGTCAAGAGGCCGCAAAGCCTCCGCGAGCGGCTGGCGGAACGTCTGGAGAAGGCGTCGGCCGGTGACGGGGTCGATTTCTACCGCCTGCGCCGGGAAGGGCCGCCGGTGCTGTTTGCCGTCAGCCGCGAAGCAACCGCAGCGCCGGGACGCCAGTCCCGGCCCTGATGCGCGGGCCCGGCGGCCGCCAGGCCCGCCTGTACATCACTTGATTTCGATCTTCGCCTTGTCACGCAACCCCTTGAGAAAGGCATCGATGCGCGCATTCTGCAGGCGCGCCTGCAGCTCCGGCTTCAGGGACTCGAAGTCGGGCGGCGGCACCTCGCGCATGTCCTCGAGCAGGATGACGTGCCAGCCAAACTGCGTCTTCACCGGTGCGCGGCTGAATTCACCCTTCTTCAGCTTCTGCACCGCGGTACCGAATTCCGGCACCATCTGATCGGGACTGAACCAGCCGAGATCGCCACCGTTCTTGCCAGTGGGGCCGGTGGATTTGCGCTTCGCCAGTTCCGCGAAGTCGGCACCCTTCTCCAGCTCGGCGATGATGGCCTTTGCTTCCTCCTCGCTCTTCACCAGGATGTGGCGGGCCTTGTATTCCTTGCCCGGGTGGGCAGCCTTGCGTTTTTCGTAGGCGGCCTTGAGATCGGCCTCGGTCACCGGGTTCTGTTCGAGGTATTCGCGCATGCCCAGGCTCACCAGCACGCCGCGCCGGTGCCAGTCCAGCTCGCGCTTGACCTCGGGTCGCTGGTCGAGCTTCTTGCGCTCGGCGTCCTGCAGCATCAGTTCCACGTTGATGAGTTCCTGGAGCGCGGTCTGCTCGTCGATTTCATGTCCGTGACCCTGGTGGCTGCGCCGCGCACGCTGGGCACGGTAGACGTCCAGCATTTCCTGGGTGATGGGCTTGCCGTTCACCAGGGCACGGACCTTGTCGCCCTCGGCGGCATGCAGGGGGGTGGCGAGGGCCGTGGTGAATACCAGGGCCAGGGTGGCGGCCAGATATAGGGGTGCTTTCATGGATCTTCCTTGTTTCGGTAAGGATTGGGAACCGTGCCTCCGGCCTCAGGTTTCGTCGGGGGTACGGGCGTCGATGCTCAGGGCATGGATTTCGGTCTGCATGGCATCTCCCAGTGCCTCGAACACCATGCGGTGGCGCTGAACGGGCGTCTTGCCGGCAAAGGCCGTGCTGACGATGCGCACGATGAAATGGCCGCCGCCACCGCGCGCGCCGGCATGGCCCGCATGTTTGGCGGTGTCGTCCTGAATGTCGATGGATTCCGGGGCCAGCGCGGCCTGCAGCCGTTCCCGGATCATGTTGACGCGTGTTTCGCTCACTTCGGAAATACCTTGCGGAAGGGTTTGACTTCGGTGGACTGGTAGACGCCCGCGGCCCGGTAAGGGTCGGCATCGGCCCAGACGCGCGCCGCCTCCAGGGAATCGAATTCCGCTACCACCAGGCTGCCGGTGAATCCGGCCGGGCCCGGATCTTCGGCGTCGATGGCCGGGTGAGGGCCGGCCAGCAGCAGGCGTCCCTCTGCCTGCAGGGCCTCCAGCCGTGCCAGATGTGCGGGCCGGGCCTCCAGGCGTCGGTCCAGGCTGTCCGGCCGGTCACGCGAGATGATGGCGTAGAGCATGTTCAGGCTTCTTCCTCGGGTGCGGCCGTCGCCTTCTGCTCGGCAACGCGCGCCAGATACAAGCCCTGCGCCAGGATGAACAGCAGGGTCAGTCCCAGACTGCCGAACAGCTTGAAGTTGACCCAGGTATTCTCGGAGAAGCTGTAGGCGACATAGAGGTTGAGGGCGCCCATGGCGATGAAGAACAGTGACCAGGCGTAGTTGAGCCGCGTCCAGACGGCCGTAGGCGCGGCCAGTGCCTGCCCCATCATGCGCTCGGTGAAATTGGCGCGGCCGATGAACTGGCTGCCCAGAAAGCCCAATCCGAACAGCCAGTAGGCCACGGTGGGCTTCCACTTGATGAAGGTCGGATCATGTAACAGCAGGGTGGCGCCACCGAACAGCACGATGATGGCCAGGGTCAGCAGATGGGCCTTTTCCACGCGCCGGAAGCGCAGCCAGAAACCGGCGATCAGCACGGCGGTAGCGACGATGGCGGTGGCGGTCGCCGGGTAGATGCCATACAGCTTGTAGACGATGAAGAACAGCAGTATGGGCAGAAAGTCGAAAAAGAGACGCATACGGTCCTGTTGACAGTGTTGGTTCCGGAACCGGAAGTTTACCCGATCCCGGCCGGGCCTGCCCCTGCGGCGAGCAGGGACATCGGGGCAGGCGAGTGGGTTACAATGGCCGGATGCCTCGAACTCACGATCTGCATACCCATTCCACGGCGTCGGACGGCAGCCTGGCGCCTGCCGAACTGGTCCGGCGTGCGGCAGCGGCCGGCGTCGAGGTCCTCGCCCTGACTGACCACGACACCCTGGATGGAGTTCCCGAGGCCCAGGTCGCCGCAGACGCGGCCGGCATCGAGCTGGTCCCCGGGGTGGAGATCTCGGTGAGCTGGCAGGGGCACACCATCCACGTGCTCGGCCTGGGCGTCGATCCGGGCACGCCGGCGCTGCGCCAGGGACTGGCCGGGCTGCTGGCCTTTCGCGACTGGCGTGCCGAGGAGATCGGTCGCCGGCTGGGCAGGGCCGGCATCGACGGCGCCTTCGAGGCGGCACGGGCGCGGGCGCAGGGCCGCATCGTCAGCCGCACCCACTTTGCCCACTTCCTGGTCGAGGCGGGGCATGCCCGCGACCTGCGCCAGGTGTTCAAGCGCTATCTGGTACAGGGCCGTCCCGGCCATGTGCCCGGCCGCTGGGCCGAGATGGAGACGGCCGTGGGCTGGATCCGCGAGGCAGGCGGGGTGGCGGTGATCGCCCATCCGGCGCGTTACCGGCTGACGGCCACCCGCCTGCGCCGCCTGATCGGCGAATTCCGCGAATGCGGCGGCGAGGGGCTGGAGGTGGTGTCCGGCAGCCACTCGCCTGCAGAGGTGAGCCACATGGCCGGCGTCGCGCGCCGCGAAGGCCTGCTGGCGTCCTGCGGGTCGGACTACCACGGCCCCGAGCACCCTTGGGTCGAACTCGGCCGGCTGGCGTCCCTGCCGGAGGACTGCACGCCGGTCTGGACCGCCTGGGCCGCGGCCTGATCGGGCATCGGTCATGAGCCAGTTCTTCGAGATCCATCCCGACAATCCCCAGCCGCGGCTGATCGGGCGTGCCGTCGACCTGCTGCGCGCGGGCGAGGTGATCGCCTATCCCACCGATTCCAGCTACGCGCTCGGCTGCACGCTGGGCAACAAGGCAGGGATGGAGCGCATCCGTCGCATCCGCCAGCTCGACGATCGCCACAACTTCACCCTGGTGTGCCGCGACCTGTCCGAGATCGCCAACTACGCGCGCATCGACAACAGCGCGTTCCGGTTGCTCAAGGCCTATACGCCCGGGCCCTTCACCTTCATCTTCAAGGCCACCCACGAGGTGCCGCGGCGGCTGCAGCATCCGAAGCGCAAGACCATCGGCATTCGTATACCCGACCATCGCATTGCCCGGGCGCTGCTGGAGATGCTGCGCGAACCGCTCATGAGCAGCACCCTGATCCTGCCGGGCGAGGACCTGCCCGAGACCGATCCCTGGGAGATCCGCGACAAGCTGGAGCACGAGCTGGGCGCGGTGATCGCCGGCGGTGCCTGCAGCCCGGAGCCGACCACGGTGGTCGACATGACCGAGGGCACGCCACGCATTCTGCGTCAGGGCCGCGGTCATATCGAAGGCATCGACTGAATCCCCAAGCCACCGACCGGAACCGATATACTGACGCCCATGCAGGAACTCTCCACCATCCAGTACATCGCCGTGGCGGCATTGCCGCTGCTGTTCGCCATTACCGTGCACGAGGTTGCCCACGGCTGGATGGCGCTGCGCTTCGGCGACCGCACCGCCCAGATGCTGGGAAGGCTGACGCTCAACCCGGTGAAGCACATCGATCCGCTGGGCACCATCGTCATCCCCGTTCTGCTGATGATGATGGGCGGCTTCATCTTCGGCTGGGCCAAGCCGGTGCCGGTGGACTGGCGCAACCTGCGCAATCCCAAGCGCGACATGGCCGTCGTGGCGCTGGCCGGACCGCTGGCGAATCTCGCCATGGCGCTGGGCTGGGCCATCGTGGCCAAGATCGGCCTGCTGCTGGTCGACAGCTTTCCCTGGGCCTCGGTGCCCATGGTGCTGATGGGCAAGATCGGGGTGTTCCTGAATCTGATCCTGATGGTGCTCAACCTGTTGCCCTTGCCACCCCTGGACGGCGGCCGGGTGCTTGCCGGACTGCTGCCCAACCCGCTCGCGGCTCAGGTCAACCGGATAGAGCCCTACGGCTTCTTCATTCTGCTCGGCCTGCTGGTCACCGGCGTGCTCGGCATGCTGATCGGGCCGCCGATCCATCTTCTGGAACGGATCATCTACGGGCTGATGGGGCTTTGATGCGGTAGAATGCCCTGCCATACGACGAACAGGGGAGGAGAAACACGTTGAACAGTACGGTGCCGACCAACGGCCGCGTCCTGTCGGGCATGCGGCCGACGGGGCAACTGCATCTGGGGCACTATCATGGGGTCCTCAAGAACTGGCTGCGGTTGCAGCACGAATACGACTGTTTCTTCTTCGTCGCCGACTGGCATGCGCTGACCACCCATTACGAGGATTCCCGCGACATCGTTGCCCATACCTGGGACATGGTGATCGACTGGCTGGCGGCGGGCGTCAACCCGGGTGCGGCCAAGCTGTTCATCCAGTCCCGCGTGCCCGAACACGCGGAACTGCATCTGTTGCTGTCCATGATTACTCCCCTGGGCTGGCTGGAGCGGGTACCCACCTACAAGGATCAGCAGGAGCAGCTCAAGGAACGCGATCTCGCTACCTACGGCTTCCTTGGTTACCCGTTGCTGCAAAGCGCCGACATCCTCATCTACCGTGCGACCGGCGTTCCGGTCGGGGAGGACCAGGTTGCCCACGTCGAACTGACCCGGGAGGTCGCCCGCCGCTTCAACCATCTTTATGGGCGGGAGCCCGGATTCGAGGAAAAGGCCGAGCAGGCCATCCGCAAGATGGGCAAGAAGAATGCTCGTCTTTACAATGAATTGCGTCGAAAATATCAGGAGAAGGGTGACCATGAGGCGCTGGCCGTCGCGCGCGCCCTGCTGGAGGACCAGCAGAACCTGTCGCTCGGCGACCGGGAGCGCCTGTTCGGTTACCTTGAGGGCAGCGGGCGCATCATCCTGCCCGAGCCCCAGGCCCTGCTGACCCCGGCCTCGAAGATGCCGGGGCTGGACGGACAGAAGATGTCCAAGTCCTATGGTAACACCATCTCGCTGCGCGAGGAACCCGACTCGGTGGCGCAGAAGCTGCGCACCATGCCCACCGATCCGGCGCGCGTGCGACGCAGCGATCCGGGCGACCCCGACAAGTGCCCGGTGTGGCAACTGCACCAGGTCTACTCCGACGAGGCGCGTCAGGCCTGGGTACGCGAGGGCTGCACCTCCGCGGGCATCGGTTGCCTGGACTGCAAGCAGCCCATCATCGAGGCCGTGCAGGCGGAGCTGAAGCCCATCCGCGAGCGTGCGCGGGAGTATGTGGACAATCCGGCGCTGGTGCGCACCATCATCGAGGAGGGTTGCGAGGAGGCACGCGATGTGGCGCGTGAGACCTTGCAGGAAGTTCGTGCCGTAATGGGTCTGAGTTACAAGTGATTTTACATTTGGATCCTGATGCCGCAGAGCCCGGCCCCGGAATGCCGCCCGATGTCGCCGCGATTCGGGTACAATCGCTGCAACACCCGCTTTCGGCTGCAGCAGTTCGATGACCGACGAGACATCCCCGACCCCCGAGTCAGCGCGTCCCGAACAGGTCGAGATGCCCTTCGCCATGGTTCAGGGCGAGGCTGTCACCGAGCTGCCCCGGGACCTCTACATTCCGCCGGACGCGCTGGAAGTCTTCCTCGAGGCCTTCGAGGGGCCGCTGGACCTGCTGCTCTATCTCATCCGCCGCCAGAACCTCGACGTGCTCGACATCCCGGTGGCGGAGATCACCCGGCAGTACATGGAATACATCACCCTGATGAAGGAGCTGCGGCTGGAGGTCGCGGCCGAGTATCTGGTGATGGCCGCCATGCTCGCCGAGATCAAGTCGCGCATGCTGCTGCCGCGACCGACCGAGGGCGAGGGCGAGGAAGAGGATCCGCGTGCCGAACTGGTGCGGCGGCTGCAGGAATACGAGCGTTACAAGCAGGCCGCCGAGGATCTGGACGCCCTGCCGCGGGTACAGCGCGACCTGTTTCCCGCTACCGCCAAGGCGCCCGAGCGTCAGCAGTCGCGACAGCAGCCGGACATCGAACTCAAGGAGCTGTTGCTGGCCTTCCGCGAAGTGATGAAGCGGGCGGAGATGTTTTCCCATCACCATATCCAGATGGAGCCCTTGTCGGTGCGCGAACGCATGTCCGCGGTACTGTCTGCAGTGAGTCAGGAGCAGTTCACCGAGTTCACCAGCCTGTTCCGAATCGAGGAAGGGCGCATGGGCGTGGTGGTGACCTTCCTGGCCATTCTCGAACTCATCAAGGAATCGTTGCTGGAGCTGATCCAGGCCAAACCCTTTGCACCCATCCATGTCAAGGCAGCCGGCGGTTCGGCGACCATCGCGCCGGGTGATGATGCCGAGCCTCCCGAGGCCGCCGAGGCCTGAGCAGAAAAAGCGCCATGAGTGAGCATTCCATCAAGACCATCATCGAGGCTGCCCTGCTGGCAGCGGGCCGGCCGCTGACCCTGGACCAGATGCAGGCCCTGTTTCCCGAGGCTGCGGCACCGGACAAGGGCGAGCTGCGCGAGGCGCTGGCGGCGCTGGGCGAGGACTATGCCGCGCGCGGCATCGAGGTGAAGGAGGTTGCAAGCGGCTGGCGCATTCAGGTGCGTGCGGAACTGGAGCCCTGGATTTCCCGGTTGTGGGAGGAAAAGGCGCCCCGGTATTCCCGCGCCCTGCTGGAGACGCTGGCCCTGATCGCCTATCGCCAGCCGATCACCCGCGGGGAGATAGAGGACATCCGTGGCGTCAGCGTCAGCTCCTCGATCATGAAGACCCTGCAGGAGCGGGAGTGGGTGCGGGTGGTTGGTCACCGGGACGTGCCCGGGCGGCCCGCCATGTATGGCACCACCCGCGAATTTCTCGATTATTTCAATCTCAGGTCGCTGGACGAGCTGCCCACGCTGCAGGCGTTGCGCGACATCGACAGCATCAACGCCGAGCTGGACCTCGAGCCGGGCGAGCCGAGGGTGGCGCGCATCGGCATGGCGGACGACCTCGACTTCGTTGCCGCGCCCGACGACAGCGATGTTGCGGTGGACGCCGGAATGACCACCGCCGCAGACCGCAGCGAACCGTCCGTGGCCGATGCCGCCGGCGGCGAAGTCCTGCACTGAGTCCCGATGGCCGAAAGGCTGCAGAAGGTGCTGGCCCGCTGGGGCCTGGGTTCCCGTCGCGAAATCGAGGACTGGATCCGGGCAGGGCGGCTGAAGGTCAACGGCCGTGTCGCGGAGCTGGGCCAGACCCTGGCCGAGGGCGACCGGGTGCAGCTGGACGACAAGCCGCTGCGCGCGCCGCGCCGGTTCACGGGCCGGCGCCGGGTCATCCTCTATCACAAGCCGGTCGGCGAAGTCTGCACCCGCCGCGATCCCGAGGGCCGTCCCACCATTTTCACCAACCTGCCCAGGTTGCGTAGCGGGCGCTGGGTCACCGTGGGCCGTCTGGACCTGAATACGGCCGGCCTGTTGCTGCTCACCACCGACGGGGAACTGGCCAACCGGCTCATGCACCCCTCCACGGAGATCGAGCGCGAGTACGCCGTGCGGGTGCATGGCGAGGTCACGCCGGAACAACTGCGCGAGCTGCGCGAGGGGATCGAGCTCGAGGACGGTCCGGCACGCTTTCTCGACATTCGCGATGCCGGCGGCCAGGGCAGCAATCACTGGTACCATGTCGTGCTCGCCGAGGGCCGCAACCGCGAGGTGCGACGGCTGTGGGAGGCGATCGGGGTCCGGGTCAGCCGGCTGATCCGGGTGCGCTACGGTCCGGTCACCCTGCCACGCGATCTCCGCCCCGGTGAATGGCGCGATCTCGATGCAACCGGTATCGCCCGCCTGCTGGATGCGGTGGGCATGCCAGCCGAGGCCGGCGAGGCCCGTGCCGAGCCGGCCCGCCGACCCCGGCGGCCGCAACGGGGGCGCGGCCGGCGCCGTGACTGAGCTGCGACTGCCGGCGAAGCGGCTGCGCGGCCTGCATGACCGGCTGCTCGCCCGCTACGGTCCGCAGCACTGGTGGCCAGGCGACTCGGCCTTCGAGATCATGGTCGGTGCTGTGCTGACCCAGAACACCGCCTGGACCCATGTCGAGCGCGCCATCGACAACCTGCGCCGTGCCGGGGCGCTGGATCCTGCACGCATTCTGCAACTGCCGAGCGAGCGGCTGGCCGAGCTGCTGCGGCCGTCGGGCTATTTCAACATCAAGGCCCGTCGGCTGAAGCATTTCTGTGCCTGGTATCTGGACGCCGGCGGCTGGGATGCGTTGCGGGAACGGGATACACAGGCGCTGCGTGCGGCCCTGCTGGCCGTGCACGGGGTCGGCCCGGAGACTGCCGATGACATGCTGCTCTATGCCTTCGAGCGGCCGGTGTTCGTGATCGATGCCTATACCCGCCGCCTGTTTGCGCGCCAGGGCCTGATCTCGGGAGACGAGGGCTACGAGGTGCTGAGGCGGGCCTGCGAGCAGGCGCTGGGCGAGGACGTGGCGCTGTACAACGAATTCCATGCCCTGATCGTGGCTCACGCCAAGGCGCATTGCCGGCCCCGGCCCGATTGTGCAGCCTGCCCGGTGGGCAGCGGCTGCAGTTACGCGGACAGGGTGCTGGCAGGGTAGAACGGCGTCGTCGGATTCCGGTGCAGGGGTTCAGTCCTGCGCGACCTCGACCCGGTTGCGTCCCGCCTGCTTGGCGGACAGAAGTGCCTGATCGGCGCGTTCGAACAGCTTGTCGGCCTCCTCGGCCGGGTTCAGTTCCGCGACACCGGCGCTGACCGTCAGTCGCAGCGTCTCGCCGTCGCAGTCGCATTTCAGTCGCTCGACCTTGCGCCGGACGCGTTCCGCGACCACCGCGGCGCCGGCGGCATCGGTGTTGCGCAGCAGCAGCACGAACTCCTCGCCGCCATAACGGAACAGGCAGTCGCAGCCCCGCGCACAACTGCGGGCGGCGGCGACTACCTCGCGGATTGCGCAGTCGCCACGAGCATGGCCATGGGTGTCATTGATACGCTTGAAATGGTCGATGTCGAACACCACCATCGACAGCGCCGTGCGATGGCGCCGGCTGATGCTGATCTCGTGGGCCAGGGCATCGTTCAGCGCCGCGCGGTTGCCGATGCCGGTCAGGGGGTCCCGCGAGGCCTGGGCCACCGCGGCCCGGTACAGGCAGGCATTGCGCAACGGATAGAGCAGGGCGCACATCATGTTTTCGAGCAGATGTGCCTCGTCCTCGCTGAACCGGCGGCGGCGACGGAAGCACAGGCGTCCCAGGGTTTCCTGTTCCAGACGCAGGGTATAACTGCAGGTATGGCGTGCCCGGTCGCCGGTGCGGAACACCTGTTCGCCATCGGCGGCGGTGAACTCCACGCCGTCGAGCGGCACCAGCGGACTGGCTCCTTCCACGAACAGCTCCAGTAGTTGGGGGATGTTCAGCGTGGTCTGCAGTGCCTGGGTCAGCCACATCAGCCGCGCCTGGGGCAGGGCGGCGTCGTCGGCGTGCGGCAGTGGTGCCGGTTCCCGAAGGTTACTGTGAAGGCTGTCAGCGGTCTGGCTCATGGGGGCATCCCCGGATTGCGGTGTCACGGTCGGCATGATGCAATCGCCATGCCAGCGCACCCCGGTACCCGGGAATACAGCTAGGAATCAATATGATATGGGCACATAACTCGCAGGGCGCCAGGATAATGACGGAAATCCGACGCCAGTCACGGGCACTTGCGTATTTTTCCTTTCCGGTTCCCCGGCAGAAAATTGGCGTTTCGCTGCCTGTACACCGATACCCCTGTTCCGGCGGGTGTTTACGGGGAACGAAGGGCGTGGGAGGATGAACCCAAGCAGCCTGCCTGATTCCGGAGACCGGCCATGAAGTCGATGCTTCCCCTTTGGCTCGCCCTGTTTTCCATCGCCCTGCCGCTGTCCGCAGAGACGCCGCCGGCGGCCGAGGATGGGCTGGAGCCCGGCATGGTCAATCCCGGCTACCACGAGCAGCCGGAGTGGTTCAAGCAGTCCTTCCTCGATCTGCGCGAGGACATCGCCGAGGCGAGCGAGGCCGGACGCCGGCTGGTGCTGTACTTCTATCAGGACGGTTGTCCCTACTGCAAGAAGCTGCTGGAGACCAACTTTTCCCAGCGTGACATCGTGGACAAGACCCGCGGCAACTTCGATGTCGTCGCCATCAACATGTGGGGCGATCGCGAGGTGACCGACCTCGACGGCGAGCTCATGACGGAAAAGCGGTTTGCGGAGAAGATGCGGGTCATGTTCACTCCGACCCTGCTGTTCCTAGACGAGCAGGGCGATGTCGTTGTGCGGCTCAACGGTTACTATCCGCCCCACCAGTTCGAAACGGTGCTGGACTATGTCGCGGGCCGGCACGAGAAGGACGAACCGTTGCGGGCCTTCTTCGAGAAGCGGGCGCCGCCGGCGGCCAGCGGCCGCCTGCACCGGGAGCCGGGTTTCCTCTCGCCGCCCTATCGTTTCGACCGGCGCAACGGAGACCGTCCCCTGCTGGTGCTGTTCGAGCAGCGCGAGTGCTCGCCCTGCGATGAGCTGCACATGGATATCCTGAAGCGGCCCGAGAGCCGCGCCTTGCTGGAGCGCTTCGATGTCGCGGTGCTGGACATGTGGGGCAAGGAACCGCTGGTGACACCCGCCGGCGAGCCGACGACCAGTAGCGAATGGGCGCGCCAGCTTGGCGTGCAGTATGCGCCCACAATGGTGTTCTTCGACGGATCGGGTCGGGAGGTGTTTCGTGCCGAGGCCTATCTCAAGGCCTTCCACATCCAGTCCGCGATGGATTATGTGGCCTCCGGCGCCTACCGGGAGCAGCCCAGCTTCCAGCGCTTCATCCAGGCCCGTGCCGACCGGCTCGAGGCCCAGGGCGTGCACATCGACCTGATGCAGTAGGCCCTGGCGGGGCGGCCGCGAGCCGCGCATCGCATTCCGTGCCTGGCTCGCCCTTCAGTCGGGGGCGGGGATGGCCACGGAATCCACCGTATCCACGGAAGCTAGCTCGCGCGGGGTGGTTGCTGTCCTTTCCATTTTCGTGGTTTCCGTGTCTTCCGTGGCGTTCTTCGTGTTTCAGGTCCGCCGCGTCCGTGCAGCCGACAGGCAGCCTAGTCGAAATCGGAGATGTCGAACTGGCGGCCGGTGATGCCGCGGCTCTCGGGTCCCAACAGGTACAGCAGCGGTCCGACGACGGCTTCGGGTTCGGGGTTGCGGTCCGGATCCTCTGCGGGATAGGCGTTCCGTCGCAGCCCGGTGCGCACCGCTCCGGGCGCGTAGGAATTGACGCGAATGGGGGTGTTTTCCTCGAGTTCGTCGGCCAGGATCTGCATCAGGGCCTCGATGCCGGCCTTGGAAACGCCATAGGCGCCCCAGTAGGCGCGGCCCCTGCGTCCCACACGGTCCGACAGGAACACCACCGAGGCATCCTGCGAGGCATTGAGCAGGCCGAGCAGGGCACGGGTCAGCAGGAAGGGGGCATTCAGGTTTACCTGCAGCACCCGGAACCAGCTTTCCACGTCGTAGTGGGCGATGGGCGACAGCGGGCCCAGCATGGCGGCATTGTGAACCAGGCCGTCGAGGCGGCCGAACTCGCGCTCCAGGGTTGCGGCCAGATCCTCGTGGTCCCTGACCGAGGCACCTTCCAGATTCATGGGATAGATGGCCGGCTGTGGCGCGCCGCAGGATTCGATCTCGTCGTAGACGGCCTCCAGTTTGGGGATGGTCTTGCCCAGCAGGACCAGGGTCGCCCCGGCACGGGCACAGGCCAGTGCGGTGGCGCGACCGATGCCATCGCCGGCGCCGGTGACCAGGATCACCCGGTCACGAAGAGGCTGGGTGGTGGGGTCGGGGGTGCCATTGGCTGTGGTCATGGTGACTTCCGCGTGCGAGTGGAAGCCGGATTATACGCGACCGTGCCCGGCGTGCATGCGGACGCAGGGGCGACGGGTCAAGGCAGATCGCGGGCCGCGGCCCAGGGACTGGCACCGATCCAGGCCAGCATATCGTCCGCCGGCATGGCGCGCGCGATGTGGTAGCCCTGGGCATAGTCGCAGCCCATCTCGCGGAGGAGGGCGAGCGTGGCGTCGTTCTCCACGCCCTCGGCCACGACCCGGATACCGAAGTTGTGCGCCAGATCGATGATCGACCGCACCAGCAACTGGTCATGCCGGTTGTTGGCCATGTCCAGCACGAAGGACTTGTCGATCTTGAGCTTGTGCACCGGCAGATCGCGAAGATAGGCCAGCGAGGAATGCCCGGTGCCGAAGTCGTCGATGGCGATGGTGACGCCGATGTCGGTCAGTTCCTGCAGGGTCTTCAGGGCCGCAGCGGGATCTTCCATCATGGCGCTTTCCGTGACTTCCAGTGTCAGCGTTCCGGGCTGGGTGTTCCAGATGGTCATGGCGCGTTTGACCAGTGGTACCACGTCCTCGGCATGCAGGATGCGCGCGGAGAGATTCACCGCCACGGTCACGCAGCCCAGGTGCTGGCGGCACATGCCGCACTGGCGCAGGGCGGCGTTGAGCGACCAGTAGGTCAGGGCATCGATCAGCCCGCACTGCTCGGCCAGGGGCACGAAGATGTCCGGTGGCACGAAGCCGCGGTCGGGATGGTGCCAGCGGGTCAGCGCCTCGCCACCGGCCAGCCGACCGGTACGCAGGTCGATCTGCGGCTGGTAGTGCATGGCCAGGGCACCATCACGGATGGCGGTTTCGAGATCGCCCTTGAGGCCCAGCCAGGCCGCTTGCTCGGCCTGGCGCTGCGGGTCGTAGAGGCACCAGGGCCGGGTTTGCTCCACGGCACAGTGGAGTGCCGCATCGGCGTGGCGCAACAGCGCTGCCGCATTGCAGCCATGCTCCGGAAACAGGGCCATGCCTGCCCGACTGCGGACCGGTACGTAGCCATCGTCCTCTGCGAGATTCATGCGGGTGCAGGCCGCGAGGCGTTCCAGCGCCAGCTCGGCAACTCGCGGATTGCGCACGTCCCGCAGCAGGACGGCGAATTCATCGGCCCCGATGCGAAACAGGCGATCGTTCGGCCGCAGCATGCCGTGGATGGCATCCACCACCGCCGCCAGTACCCGGTCGCCGGTTTCGTGGCCGAACTCGATGTTGATGGCACGGAAGCCCTCGATGTTGACCAGACCGAGAGCACCGGGCGTGGGCGCCGGTTCGCCCAGCCACTCCGCCAGCGCCGTCAGCAGTGCATCCCTTCCCGGTGGGAAGGCGTCACCTGCGAGTCTGGGTTGCGGCACACTCACAGGTAGAAGTCCTTCGGTTCGACGCCATAGGTTCCCGGTTCCAGCGCCGTGCGTATTTCGACAGGGCGACCGTCTTCGGTGGGGTTCTGCATCAGGTCCAGAACGGGATTGGATTCCAGCGCGGCCTTGTCCCTGTCCAGGACCAGCATCACCTTGGGCCGCAGCCGCCGCACCCGGTTCTGGGCAATGACGATGCCCACCTCGCCGGTATTCAGCTCCACCACGGTGCCCACCGGGAAAACCCCCAGGCACTGGATGAACTGTTCGACCATGTCGGTCTGGAAGTCCTTGTCCCGCCATTCGTACAGCTTCTGGATCGCAGCGTAGGAGGAGATCGCCCGGGCATAAGGCCGGTCGGACGTGATGGCGTCGTAGCAGTCGACCACGGCAGCAATGCGCCCGAACACCGGAATCTGGTGGCCGGGCACTGAGTTGGGGTAGCCCTTGCCGTTGTGACGTTCGTGGTGGTGCAGGATGGTGTCGATGATCAGCGTATTGCTGCCCTTCATGCCCGAGACGATCTCCACCCCGTAGGCGACATGACGGCGAAACAGTGCGGCCTCGGCTGAATTGAGCCGGCCCGGCTTGTGCAGCAGCTCGTCGGGCAGTTTCATCTTGCCGACATCGATCAGCAGGGTCCCGACCGCCAGGTTCTCCAGCTCCAGGCGATTGAAACCGAGATGACGGCCGAAGGCCACGGCGAGGCTGCAGGCGTCGACACAGTGCGCATAGGTGTAGTTGTCCTTGTCCTTGAGGCGGGTCAGCCAGAGGAAGGCATCCGGGTTGCGGATCACGCTGTCGATCATGCCGGAGACCGATTGGCGTACCGCAGGCACGCTCAGCTTACGGCCGGCGCGGAGGTCGTCCAGCACATTGCTGATCTCGTCCAGGGTGTGGTGGTAGGCGGCGCGCGCCGGCCCCAGTTCCTCCTCGAAGCGGGTCTGCTCCGGGTACCTGATATGGCCCGAGGGCATGCGGAAGATCTCGGCATGCTCGTCATGAGCGGGCCCCGTGTCGGTTTCGGGCAGGTAGCGGGTCGCGGGGATGCCCTTCTCGACATCGATATAGACGTACTCGCACTCCGCGCGCAGGGCCTCCAGGTCCGACTTGTCGCGAATGGTGAAGCCCTGGAACAAGAAGGAGGACTCCAGCCAGGGGCGATCGAGGCTGGCGACATACATGCCGGGTTTCAGATCCTCGACCGCGACCTTGTACTGGACCAGGGTCCGGACGGTACGTTCGGTATCGACTTCGGCACGGGGCATGCCGTGGATAGCGGCGCGTCGGCACGGGACTTGAGCGAACCCGGGCGGCCGGAATGACAGAGGTCATTCGTGAGGAATATATTATAACTATCAGAGTTATAAAGAATATAAGTAACGACGATTCCGTCGCGCGCCAGCCTGCAAGCGCCTCTGGACAAGCGGGATCAGGTAACCTGCGAGTGCCCCTGCGTCGCCTGCAGCACCTGCCGGGCCGCCTCGCGTCCCGAGACCACGGCGCCCTCGAGCGTGGCGGGCAAACCGGTGCGGGTGAAGTCACCGGCCAGGTACAGCCCGGGTGCCACCCGCCCGTTGGGTGGGCGCAGGGTATCGACCCCCGGCAGAGCCTCGAAGGTCGCGCGTTTTTCCCGCACCACCCGGATCGCCTGCGGCGGCGGCCAGTCCGGATGGGCCTCGGCCAGTTCGCGGGTGACAGCCGCGGCCAGCGCCTCGTTGTCCAGTTCGAGGTGCGGACCCCGGCCGCTGATCACCACGGCCAGCAGGCCCGGCTGACCGCACACTCCGCGGTCGAAACTCCACTGGCAGAGCCCGTCCAGCCAGCCTTCCACCGGCCTCGCCTGACGGACCGCTTCGGGATAGCGCAGATAAAGGGTGCAGATGGGCGCCTCCGTGAGCCGGTCCAGGCCGGCGAGTTCCGGGAGGCCCAGCGGCGCCAGCAGGCGGCGGGTCAGGGTGGGATTGACGGCCAGGATCACCCGCTGGGCCTTTACCTCGGTGTTGCGGAAGTGCAATCGGAAACCCTCGTCGCCGGCCGGTTCGAGTCGCAACAGGCGTTGGGAGAGCTGCACCTGGCCACCGTGAGCGCCAATGTAGTCGTAGGCCGGTGTCGGCAGCAGGCTGCACAGGTCGGTACGGGGAATCAGGAAGTCCGCGGCTTCCCGATCACCGGCGAGACTGCGCTGGAGCACGGCCAGGAACAGGCGGGCGGAGGCCCGGTTGAGCGGGGTGTTCATGGCTGCCAGGCACAGCGGGGCCCACAGCCGGGCGAGCAGACGGCCGCTCTGCCGTTCGGCGATCAGCAGGGCCTGTGCCGTGATGTCACGGGTGAGCCGGATCTGCCCCCGTTGCAGGCGCAGGGCGAAACGCAGCAGCCGCAGCCGGTCCACGGGGGTCAGGCCGCGTGCGGCGAGGATGCCGGCGCCCAGATGCAGCGGCGCCGGCAGGCGGCGGGCCTGCAGGTCCAGCAGTCGGCGGCGGCCGCGGCGGAGGAAGAGCGTAAGGGGCTGGCGTTCGAGGGCTTCCGCGGGATCCACGCCGATGGTTTCCAGCAGCGCCAGCAGCGCGCGGTAGGCACCGATCATCAGGTGCTGGCCGTTGTCCACGCGGAGGTCGTCGAAGGGCACGCAGCGTGCGCGGCCGCCGAGCTGGCGGCCCGCCTCGAACAGGGTGACCGGAACCTGGGCGTGGGCAAGCGTGACGGCGGCGGAGAGGCCGGCCCAGCCGCCGCCAATCACAGCCACTGGCAACGATTGCGAATCCGGCTCAGTCATCGGCCAGGACCGTGGGCAGGCCGGCACGGCGTGCCCGGCGTCTCTCGGCCCGCGCCGTGCGCCAGGCAATCCACAGCTTGCGCAGGGGCGTGAGCGCAACCCGGTGATGCATGACCTGGAAGCCGTCGCGCTCGATCTCGTCCAGCAGGGCGCGATAGATGGCGGCCATCACCAGTCCGCTGCGCTGCCGGTAGCGATCCACTTCGGGCAGTCGCGCCAGGGCCTGGTCCTGGTGCTCGCGCGCGCGGCCCGCCTCGAAGGCCAGCAGCCGCTTCAGCTCGGGGGTGTCGCGCAGGGCCAGCAGGTCCCGGACATCGACGTCGAACCGCGCCAGGTCCTCGGCCGGGATATAGATGCGCCCGCGCAGCGCATCCTCGCGTACGTCCCGTATGATGTTGACCAGTTGCAGTGCGGTCCCGAGTCGCTCGGCATAGTCGAGTGTGCGACGGTCGGAATAGCCGAAGATCTCGCATGACAGCAGCCCGACCACGCCCGCCGCGCGATGGCAGTACAGGGCCAGGTCGCTGAAGGTTTCGTAACGGGTGCCGTTCAGGTCCATGGCCATGCCGTCGATGATCTCCTGGAGGTATTCCAGCGGCAGGTTGTAGTGGGCGCGCAGCGGCAGCAGGGCGCGGGTCACCGGGTGCTGGGGCGTGCCGGCCTCCAGCCGCAGCAGCTCGTCGCGCCACCAGTCCAGCTTGCGGCGCGCCACGCCGGCATCGCTGCATTCGTCCACCACGTCGTCCACCTCGCGGCAGAAGGCGTACAGCGCAGTAATGGCGCGGCGCTGGCGTGGCGGCAGCAGGCGAAAGCTGTAGTAGAAGCTGGAGCCGCTGGCGGCGGCGCGTTGTTGGCAATAGGTGTCGGGGTCCATGGCATCGCCGGATGGGGAACCGGAGGCAAGCATAGCGGATCCGGCGGCCTCAGGCGGCGGCCAGCGCCCGCCACAGGATGCGCAGGCGGTCGCGGCGATCGAGGCGGGGTCGGTCGAACAGGTCCGCGCGTGGCGCGGCAAGGCGTTCCAGCACCCGTTCGCCGCTCAGCACGATGGCACGAATCTCCAGCCCCAGCCGACCCCCCAGGCGACGGCCCAGCGGTGCCCCCGCGCGCAGCAGGCGGCGGGTTCGTGCGATCTGGAAATCCAGCAGCTTGCGCATGGCGGGGTCCGAGATGCGCTGCTCGAAATGTGCCTCGGTCACGCCGAAGCGCGCCATCTCGTCCTGCGGAATGTAGATCCGCCCGTGCTCGTGCCAGTCCTGTCCGAGGTCCTGCAGGAAATTGATGAGCTGCAGGGCACTGCAGATGGCATCCGATTCGCCCAGCGAACGGTCATCCTCGCGTGCTGCGAGCGCCAGCACCAGCCGGCCGACGGGATTGGCCGAGCGCCGGCAGTAGTCCATCAGTTCGCCGAAGCTGGCATAACGCCTGCGGGTCACGTCCTGCCGGAAGGCACTGAGCAGGTCGGCGAAGGGTGCGACCGGCAGGTTGTGGCGGTCGATGACCTCCGCCAGCAGGCGGAACAGGCCGTCGGAAGGGAAGTCGCCACGGGCGATGGCGTCGAGCTGCGCGTCCATGGCATCGAGGGCGGCGAGCCGCTGTTCCGGCGAGCGCTCGCCTTCATCGGCCAGGTCGTCGGCACTGCGCGCAAAGGCGTAGATGACCGCGAGCGGGCGGCGCAACCGGCGCGGCAGCAGCCGGGAGGCCACGGGAAAGTTCTCGTAGTGGGTGCGTGCCAGCGAAGCGCATTCGGTCAGTGCAGCCGGCATCTGCGCTGCGTTCATGAATCTTCCGCGTCTTCCGCCTGGCTGCGGTTCTCCACCTGGCGTGGCGCGCGCTCTATCTGTTCAGGGCTCCTGGCTTCCTTGTGCGCGGTGATGCCGAGCTCGGTGAAGCGGCGCGCAGCGGGGAGCAGGCGAGCGTCGAAGGATCCCACCGCCTTGTTGTACGCAGTCACGCTGCTGTCCAGGCTGCGGCCGAGTTTCGCCAGGTGCTCTGCGAACACCTGCAGGCGACCATAGAGATCTTCGCCGGCCTCGCGGATGCGTTCGGCGTTCTCGGCCAGTGCCGCCTGCCGCCAGCCATAGGCGATGGCACGGAGCAGTGCGACCAGGCTGGTCGGCGTGGCGATCACCACCCGGTTGGCGAGGGCATCCTCGATCAGGGTGCGGTCCTTGTCGAGCGCGGCGGACAGAAACTGGTCGCCGGGAATGAACAGCACCACGAAGTCGGGCGAGCGCGAAAACTGCTGCCAGTAGGCCTTGGCCGAGAGCTCCTTCACCCGCTCACGTACCTTCCGCGCATGGCGCGCGAGCTGCGTCTCGCGTTCGTTGTCGTCGCCGGCCTCGACTGCCGCCAGATAGGCATCCAGCGAGGTCTTGGCGTCGACGATGATCTCGCGCTGGTCGGGCATGCGCACCACCATGTCCGGACGCATCGCGCCAGTGTCACCCTTCACCTGCGCCTGTTCCACGAAGTCGCAGTGTTCGACCATGCCGGCCAGTTCGGCGAGACGCTTGAGCGTTAGCTCGCCCCACTGGCCGCGGACCTCGGGCCGGCGCAGGGCCTGGACCAGGTTTCGGGTCTCGCTGTGCAGCAGGCGATGCGACTGGGCCATGGTCTCGAGATGCTTGTGCAGCGAGCCGAAGGCCTCGCGGCGCTCGTTTTCCATCCGCCGCACCTCGCGCTCGGTGCGCTCCAGCGCCTCGCGGATGGGCTTGACCAGGGAAGCCACGGCCTTTTCGCGCTCGCCCAGTTCGCTCCTCGCTTCGGCCTGGAACCGCTTGAGGTTTTCCTCGGCGAGCTTGAGAAACTCGCTGCTGTTGCGCTTGAGGGCGTCCGCCGCCAGCGCGCCGAAGGCATCCCGCAACTGCGCCTCTGCCGCCTGGCGCGTCTCCCGTTCCACTGCCATCAGGCGCTGGTTGGCCTCGAGTTCGCTCCGGGCCTGCCGCGCGGCTTCGCGCGCCTGGCGCAGGCGCGGCGAGACGATCAACCACAAGGCCGCCATTCCGAGCAGGAAGCCGCCGGCGGCCGACAGGGCAGCGAGCAGCGTGGGCTGCTGGGCCAGTGACGAGAGATCGGTCATGCCGGCATCATACCATCGACCATTCAGGGCAGGCCGAGGAAGGCCAGAATGTCGCGGGGATGATCGACGAGTGCGTCCGCGCCCCAGTTCTCGGGCCGCTCGTCGGCGCCGACGTAGCCGAAGCGGGCGGCAAGGGCGGGCATGCCGGCCGCGCGCGCCGCCTCGATGTCACGCAGGGCATCGCCGACATAGACACAGCTTTCCGCTGCCCGGCCCAGTTGCCGGCAGGCATGCAGCAGGGGTTCGGGGTCCGGCTTGCGCTGTGGCAGGGTATCGCCACTGACCAGCGCCGCCGCACGCTGGTCCAGCCCAAGGGCCCGCATCAGGGGCTCGGTCAGCCAGCCCGGCTTGTTGGTGACCACGCCCCAGGGGAGGCCATGCCGTTCCAGGGCGTCCATCACGCCTTCCATGCCTTCGAAGGGGCGAGTGGCATCGGCGATGTGGGCCAGGTAGTGATCGAGAAAGAAATCACGCACCTCGGCAAAACCGGCATCGTCCGGTTCCAGGCCGAAACCCAGGCGGATCAGTGCCCGTCCGCCATGCGATACATGCGGGCGAATGACCTCGAAGGGCAGGGGGGGGCGGCCATGATGGACCAGGGTGGCATTGAGGGCGGCGGCAAGATCGGGGGCGGTGTCGAGCAGGGTGCCGTCCAGATCGAACAGCACGCCGCGAACGGGACGGGGCATGGGTTCAATCCCGGCTGCAGGCCATCAGATAGTTGACGTCGGTGTCCCGTCCCAGGCTGTAGACGCGCGTGAAGGGGTTGTAGCTCATGCCGGTGATGTCGGCGACCTCCAGACCGGTATCGCGCGCCCAGCGCGCCAGTTCCGCGGGACGGATGAACTTGCGGTAGTCATGGGTGCCGCGCGGCAGCAGTTTCAGCACATACTCGGCGCCGACGATGGCGAACAGGTAGGACTTGGGATTGCGGTTGATGGTGGAGAAGAACACCTGTCCGCCCGGCTTCACCAGGGTCGCGCAGGCGCGGACGACCGAGGCCGGGTCGGGCACGTGCTCCAGCATTTCCAGGCAGGTGACGACGTCGAAGGCCGCCGGTGCCTCCCGGGCCATGGCCTCGGCGGTGGCCTGGCGGTAGTCGACTTCCAGGCCCGATTCCAGCAGATGCAGGCGCGCCACCGACAGCGGCGCCTCGCCCATGTCGATGCCGGTGACCTGCGCGCCGCGCGCCGCCATGCCCTCGGCCAGCAGGCCACCGCCGCAGCCGACATCGATGACCCGCTTGCCCGCCAGTCCCGCGCGCTGCTCGATGTAGTCGAGCCGCAGCGGATTGATGTCATGCAGCGGCTTGAATTCACTTTCCGGATCCCACCAGCGCGCGGCCAGGGCCTCGAACTTGCGGATCTCGCCGGGATCAACGTTGTGCGCGGCTTCGGTCATGGGGGAACAGGATAGCGGGGATGGGCGGGAGGCGGTAGGGGGGTCAGGAGTGAGGCGTGAGGCGTGCGAACGGCCGCCGGTGTCACCCCCAGGCCTTGAGTCGCTGTTCCCACAGACCGGCACGATGCAGCACGGCCTCCTCGTCCAGCCGGGTCAGGGCGCGGTCCTTGACCACATGCTCGCCGCCGACCCAGACATCGGTGACCTGGTGGCGGGAGGCGGCATAGACCACTTGCGAGACGGGGTGATAGAGCGGGCGGGTTTCCGGCTCGTCGACGGCGAGCGCGCAGATATCGGCCGACTTGCCGATCTCCAGAGAGCCGGTTTCATCGCCCAGGCCAAGGGCCTGGGCGCCGTTGAGGGTGGCCATGCGCAACACGGTGGCGGCATCGGCGGCCCGGGCATCGCCGGCAACACCCTTGGCGAGCAGCGCGGCGGTGCGCATTTCGCCGAACAGGTCGAGGTCGTTGTTGCTGGCCGCGCCATCGGTGCCGAGGGCCACGTTGACGCCGGCATCCAGCAGCTTCTGCAGGGGGCAGAAACCGGAGGCCAGCTTGAGGTTCGATTCGGGGCAATGCACCACGTGGGCGCCGGAGTCGGCAAAGGCCGCCAGCTCCTCGTCCTCGAGCTGGGTCATGTGCACGGCGAGCAGGGAGGGGGAGACCAGCCCCAGCGCCTGCAGCCGTGCCAGCGGGCGCTGGCCGCAGCCCTCTACCGACTGCTGCACTTCGTCGGCGGTTTCGTGCACATGCATGTGGATGGGGATGTCCAGCTCGTCGGCCAGTACCCGGATGCGCTCCAGCGGGCCGTCGGAGACGGTGTAGGGTGCGTGCGGGGCAAAGGCGGTGCGGATCAGCGGATCGTTGCGGTACTCGTCGTGCAGGGCCAGTCCCTTGTGCAGGTATTCGTCGGCGTCCGCGGCATAGGCGGTGGGAAAATCGATGACGATCAACCCGACCACGCAGCGCATGCCGGCCGCGGCGGCCACGCGCGCGGTGACCTCCGGGAAGAAGTACATGTCATTGAAGCAGGTG
The DNA here is from genome assembly GCF_027000115.1 of Thiohalobacter sp. NCBI lineage: Bacteria > Pseudomonadati > Pseudomonadota > Gammaproteobacteria > Thiohalobacterales > Thiohalobacteraceae > Thiohalobacter > Thiohalobacter sp. The sequence continues at coordinate 23,781 of NZ_JALTON010000017.1, forward strand.
ATGCCGCCGCGCAGCATCTCGATCACGGCCAGCTCGGAGCCGGCCTGCGCGAATTCCGGACTCACCCAGCGCTGTTCGGCCGGCCAGATGTGGCCTTGCAGCCATTCCATCAGCGGCAGGTCGTCGGCCAGGCCGCGCATCAGGGTCATGGCGGCATGGGTGTGGGCATTCACCAGTCCGGGGATCAGCACATGTCCGGGCAGGTCCAGCTCGGTTTTGCCGCGATAGCTGCGCCGGGCCTGATCACCGGGCAGGATGGCCCGGATACGGCCGTCATGGACGGCAATGCTGTGCTGTTCCAGCACCAGTCCGGCTGGCTCGACCGGGATGATCCAGCCGGCATGAATCAGGGTATCGACGGTATCCATTCGGGTGCCCGGATGTTGTCCGCAACCGCGGGCAGTATAGGGAAAGCGGGGAAGGGCGGCCAGGCGTGGACACCTCAGCCGGCCTGGTGGAGATGCACCTCCCGCTGCGGGAAGGGGATGGAAATGCCCTCGGCATCGAAGCGGGTCTTGATGGTTTCCAGCAGATCGGAGCGAACGTCCCAGTAGTCGCCGCTGGCCACCCAGGGACGGACGTTCAGGTTGACGCTGCTGTCGGCCAGTTCGCCGACCGAGACGGCGGGGGCGGGGTCCTTGAGGATGCGCTCGTCGGCGCCGAGGATTTCCTCCAGCAGGCCCTTGGCCTTGCGGATGTCGTCGTCGTAGCCGATGCCGATGACCAGGTCGATGCGCCGGGTATCGCGCGCGGATACGTTGACGATGGTGCCGCCATAGATCTGTCCGTTGGGCACGATGATCTCGCGGTTGTCGCCCGTGCGCAGGACCGTATTGAAGATGCTGACCTTCTCCACCACGCCGGACACGCCGGCGGCCTCGATGAAGTCACCGACATTGAAGGGGCGAAAGACGATGAGCATCACGCCGGACGAGAAATTGGCCAGCGAGTCCTTGAGCGCGAGGCCGACGGCCAGGCCGGCGGCGCCGAGAACGGCAAGCAGCGAAGTGGTCTGGACGCCGAGGTGATCGAGTGCCGCGATGGCCACCACGGCCAGCAGCAGTGCATACAGGATGTTGCCGAGAAACTCGGACAACATGGTGTCCATGCCGCCGCGGTCCATCATGTTGCGAACCAGCCGGGTGAGGCGTGCCGCCAGCCACTTGCCGATGAAGAAAATGGCCGCCGCGATCAGGATGCGCAGTGCCCAGGGGATCACGTAGAGGTCGAGAAAGCCCGGCTGGGCGAGTTCGGTGAGGGGTTCCATGTCGAGTCCTCCCTTGGTGCTGGATGTTCGGGTGCCCATCAGGAAATCGCCCGCGCGAGGCGGGCGATTTCAACAGGCTTTGTGATGCGCTTACTGGGCCTCGGGCACCATCTCGGCACCACGCAGGGTAATTTCCACGCGGCGGTTCTTCGCGCGGCCCTCGCGGGTGGCGTTGCTGGCGATGGGCTTTTCCTCGCCGTAGCCGATGGTGGTCATGATGCGTGGATCGATGCCCTGCTCGATAAGATAGTTCTTCACGGCGTTGGCCCGGCGCATGGACAGGGTCTTGTTGTATTCGGCGCTGCCGGTACTGTCGGTGTGCCCCGCGATCTCGATGCGCTCGATGTTGGCGAGCTTCTTCACATGCGCCACCAGAGCATCGAGTTCGGCGCGACCTTCCGGCTTGATCACGTCGCTGTCGACGTCGAACAGGGCGCCGGCGCCGAGGGTTACCGTCTTGAACTTGGGCGCGGGCCTGGCGGCGGGCTTGGGTGCCGGTGCCGGGGCGGGCTTGGCCACCGGCTCGGGCTTCTTGACCAGATCTGGATCGCACTCGGCGATGGCCTTGGCCGGGCTCCAGGAACCGCTGCGGACACAGTTGCCCGCGCTGTCGCGGACGACGTTGCCCGTGGAATCATACGCGTAGCCGCAGCTGTACTCGGATGCGGCGGTGGCGAGCACCGGTGCCGCGAGAAGGGCGGCGACCAGGGCTGCCAGACTGAACTGTCGATTATTGTCATGCATGTTGCGGGCTCCTTTGAGTCCTGTCCTGCCAGGCGGGTTGTTGGCGTCATCGTTACGTTCACTTGCCAGTGTAGAGCCCGGGCGTCTTTGAAACCAGTGGTCCCTGTGCAAGAATCGCGAGCCAATATGACAGCTTCTGCCTTGCGAGGGGTGTCCGGGGCGATATCAACACCCATGTCGCCGGTCACCTGCGTCAGCCAAGCGGGATGCCCGGAGCAGACCGGTCTCATCGACAACTGCCGAAAGCCATGAACAGGGATCTTCACGACAGCGTCCGGGCGGTTGCCTGGCACGAGGACCGCTTGCAACTGCTGGACCAGCGCCGGTTGCCGGATGAGGAAATCGTGCTCGAGTACGCGGATGCCGACGCGGTGGCCGGGGCCATCCGCGACATGGTGGTGCGCGGCGCGCCGGCCATCGGCATCACCGCCGCCTATGGCGCCGTGCTGGCGGCACGGGCCTGTCGCGCCAGCCGGCCCCACGACTGGCGCGACTGCTGGGCGCAGGCGCTCGATACCCTGGCCGAGGCCCGGCCGACCGCGGTCAACCTGTTCTGGGCGCTGGCGCGGATGCGCGAGGCGGCCGGGGGCGTGCCCGACGATCAGGTCGAGGAACGGCTGCTGGCGACTGCGCGCGCCATCCACGAGGACGACATCGCCGCCAACCGGCGCATGGGCGAACTCGGCGCCTCGCTGCTCAACGACCAGCGTGCCGTGCTCACCCACTGCAATACCGGCTCGCTGGCCACCGGCGGCTATGGCACGGCGCTGGGCGTGATCCGCGCCGGCTGGGCCAGCGGCCGCATTGCCCATGTCTATGCCGACGAGACCCGGCCCTGGCTGCAAGGGGCCCGGCTCACCGCCTGGGAGCTGGTGCGCGACCGTATCCCCGTCACCCTCATCGCCGAGGGCGCCGCCGCCCACCTCATGCGCGGCGGCCACATCCAGTGGGTGATCGTCGGCTCCGACCGCATTGCCGCCAACGGCGATGTCGCCAACAAGATAGGCACCTACGGTCTGGCGGTGATGGCGCGTCACCACGGCGTGCGCTTCATGGTCGTCGCCCCCACCAGCACCATCGACATGGACACCCCGACCGGTGCCGACATCCCTATCGAGACCCGTGATCCGGATGAGGTGCTGGGCTGCGGCGGCCGGCGCATCGCGGCCGAGGGCGCGGCTGCCTGGAACCCCGCCTTCGACGTCACCCCGGCGGAGCTGGTGGACGCCATCGTCACCGAGCGCGGCATCGTCGAGTCGCCGACCCCGGAGGCCATGGCCGCCCTCATGGGGCGATGACCTAGGCCGGCGGCGGGATTTCCCGGAGAGCGCCTGAGAGCCCGCCAGAGCCGCGATCGCGGCCGTGAAGTGGTTCCCCCGCTATGCTAAGATAAGCCGAATTTGGCGCCTGTGCGTCGGTGTCGCGGCACGGGCGGTCGTCGGAGGAAATGTCATAGAAGGGTCCAACCCCACCCATGGCTGAGTTCGCCAAAGAAGTTCTCCCGGTCAATCTCGAAGACGAAATGCGGCAGTCCTATCTGGACTATGCCATGAGCGTCATCGTCGGCCGGGCGCTGCCCGACGTGCGCGACGGGCTCAAGCCGGTGCACCGGCGCGTGCTCTATGCCATGAGCGAGCTGGGCAACGACTGGAACAAGCCCTACAAGAAGTCGGCCCGCGTGGTCGGCGACGTCATCGGCAAGTACCACCCCCACGGCGACACCGCCGTCTACGACACCATCGTGCGCATGGCGCAGCCCTTCTCGCTGCGCTACATGCTGATCGACGGTCAGGGCAACTTCGGCTCGGTGGACGGCGATGCTCCGGCCGCCATGCGCTACACCGAAGTGCGCATGAGCCGCATCGCCCACGAGCTGCTCGCCGACCTGGACAAGGAAACGGTCGACTTCGTCCCCAACTACGACGAGTCCGAACGCGAGCCCGCGGTTTTCCCCACCCGCATACCCAACCTGCTGGTCAACGGCTCCGCCGGCATTGCCGTGGGCATGGCGACCAACATCCCGCCGCACAACCTCGGCGAGGTGGTCGACGCCTGCATCGCCCTGATCGACGACCCGGCCATCGACATCCGCGGCCTGATGGCCCATGTGCCGGGGCCGGATTTCCCCACCGGCGCCATCATCCGTGGCGTGCGCGGCATCCAGGAGGCCTACCTCACCGGGCGTGGCCGGGTCCGGGTGCGGGCGCGGACCGAGATCGAGAGCGACGACAAGGGCCGCCAGACCATCGTGGTCACCGAGCTGCCCTACCAGGTCAACAAGGCCCGGCTGCTGGAAAAGATCGCCGAGTTGGTCAAGGACCGCAAGATCGAGGGCATCGCCAACCTGCGCGACGAATCCGACAAGGAGGGCATGCGCATGGTGATCGAGCTCAAGCGCGGCGAGGTCGCCGAAGTGGTACTCAACAACCTCTACGCGCACACCCAGCTGCAGACGGTATTCGGCATCAACATGGTGGCGCTGGTCGACGGTCAGCCGCGGCTGCTCAATCTCAAGGAGATGCTGGAGGCCTTCATCCGCCACCGGCGCGAGGTGGTTACCCGCCGCACCGTGTTCGAGCTGCGCAAGGCCCGTGAGCGCGCGCACATACTCGAAGGCCTTGCCGTCGCCCTGGCCAACATCGACGAAGTGATTGCGCTGATCAAGGCCTCACCGGGCCGCACCGAGGCGCGGGCCGAGCTCATGGCGAGGACATGGGATCCGGGCCTGGTCACGGCCATGCTGGAGCGCACGGGCAGCACCGCTTCCCGGCCGGACAATCTGGAGCCGGGGCTGGGGCTGACCGGGGACGGCTACCGGCTGTCCGAGGCCCAGGCCCAGGCCATCCTGGATCTGCGCCTGCACCAGCTCACCAGCCTGGAACAGGACAAGATCACCGACGAGTACCAGCAACTGCTGGATCGCATCGGCGACCTGCTGGAGATTCTTTCCAACCCCGACCGTCTGATGCAGGTCATCCGCGACGAACTCACCGAGGTGCGCGAACAGTTTTCGGATGCCCGCCGCACGGAGATCAGCGAAGACGAGGCCGACCTGTCGCTGGAGGACCTGATCACCGAGGAAGACGTGGTGGTCACCCTGTCCCATGCCGGCTACGCCAAGGCCCAGCCGCTGTCCGAGTACAGTGCCCAGCGCCGCGGCGGACGCGGCAAGAGCGCAACGGCGGTCAAGGAAGAGGACTTTGTCGACAAGCTGTTCATCGCCAGCACCCACGACACCATCCTGTGTTTTTCCAGCCGCGGCAAGGCCTACTGGCTCAAGGTCTACCAGTTGCCCCAGGCCGGGCGAGCCGCGCGCGGCAAGCCCATCGTCAACCTGCTGCCGCTGGAAGAGGACGAGCGCATCAACGCCGTGCTGCCGGTACGCGAGTATGCCGACGACCAGTACATCTTCATGGCCACCGCCAGCGGCACGGTGAAGAAGACACCGCTGTCCGCCTTCTCCCGCCCACGCAGCAGCGGCATCATTGCCCTGGAACTGCGCGAGGGCGACCGGCTGGTCGATGTCGCGCTGACGGACGGCGAGCGCGACGTGATGCTGTTCAGCGACGCCGGCAAGGCCATCCGCTTCCACGAGTCCGACGTGCGTCCCATGGGCCGCACCGCGGCCGGTGTGCGCGGCATCCGTCTGCAGCCCGAACAGCGCCTGATCGCCCTCATCATCGCCGACGAGGGCGACGTGCTGACCGCGACCGAAAACGGTTACGGCAAGCGCACGCCCGTCGACGAATACCCCATCCACAAGCGCGGCGGGCAGGGCGTCATTTCCATCCAGGCCAGCGAGCGCAACGGCCGGGTGGTCGGCGCCACCCTGGTGCGCGAGGGCGATGAGGTCATGCTCATCACCAATGCCGGCACCCTGGTCCGCACCCGGGTCGCCGAAATCTCGCGCATGGGCCGCAACACCCAGGGCGTTCGTCTGATCCGCCTCGGCGAGGGCGAGAAGCTCGTGGGCATCGATGCAATCGTCGAAGGCGAGGAAGAAGAGGAATAGGAAATAGCCACCGAATCTCACGGTATCCACGGGAGAACAACGCTCTATCCCGTTTCAGGCCAGGGGCGATACCCTGGAGCATTGAAAGTATTCAGTGGGTTCAGTGGATTCCGTGGCGATTTTCGATCGAAGAGGAAACCGATGACACGCGTTTACAATTTCAGTGCCGGGCCGGCGATGCTGCCGGAGGCCGTGCTCGAACAGGCCCGGGACGAGATGCTGGACTGGCAGGGCACGGGCATGTCGGTGATGGAGATGAGCCATCGCGGCAAGGCCTTCATGTCCATCGCCGAGCAGGCCGAGGCCGACCTTCGCGAGCTGATGGGCATTCCCGACAGCTATCGGGTGCTGTTCCTGCAGGGGGGCGCCAGCACCCAGTTCGCCATGGTGCCGCTGAACCTGACCGCGGGCGGTGCCACGGTCGATTACATCAATACCGGCGCCTGGTCCAAGAAGGCCATCGCCGAGGCGAAGCGCTTCTGCAACGTCAACATCGCCGGCAGCAGCGAGGCGCAGAACTTCACCACCGTCCCGGCGCAGGACAGCCTCCAGCTCAGCACGGACGCGGCCTATGTCCACTACACGCCGAACGAGACCATCGGCGGTGTCGAGTTCCCCTATGTCCCCGACACCGGCGAGGTGCCGCTGGTGGCGGACATGTCCTCGACCATCCTTTCCCGGCCCGTCGAGGTGGAACGCTTCGGTGTCATCTATGCCGGCGCCCAGAAGAACATCGGTCCCGCGGGTCTGACGCTGGTCATCGTGCGCGATGATCTCATCGGCAAGGCGCGCGGCGGCACGCCCACCATGCTCGACTACAAGGTGCATGCCGACAACGGCTCCATGTACAACACGCCACCGACCTATGCCTGGTACCTCGCCGGGCTGGTGTTCCAGTGGCTGAAGCGCAACGGCGGCCTGGCGGCGATGGCCGAGGTGAACCGGCGCAAGGCTGAAAAGCTCTACGCCGCCATCGACGGTTCCGATTTCTACAGCAATCCGGTCGATCCGGCCTGCCGTTCCTGGATGAACGTGCCCTTCGTGCTTGCCAACCCCGGGCTCGACGCCAGTTTCCTCCAGGAGGCCGAGGCGCGCGGTCTGACCACCCTCAAGGGCCATCGCTCCGTCGGCGGCATGCGCGCCAGCATCTACAACGCCATGCCCGAGGCCGGCGTCGACGCCCTGATCGAGTTCATGGCCGACTTCGAAAGACGCCACGGCTGACAAGATCCAACGCAAAGGCGCGGAGACGCAAAGAGCGCAAAGAAATGCGTTTCGAAAAGACATTTCCCTTCTTTGTGGCCTTTGCGACTTGGCGTCTTTGCGTTGAGAAAGAGGTACCTGCATGTACAAGATCCTGACGCTGAACAACATCTCCGTCGCGGGCCTGGAGCGGCTGCCGCGAGACCGTTACGAGATCGCCTCCGAGATCCAGCACCCGGATGCCATCCTGGTGCGGTCGCACAAGATGCACGACATGGAGATCCCCGCGTCGCTGAAGGCGGTGGGGCGTGCCGGTGCCGGCGTGAACAACATCCCCGTGGAAGAGATGAGCCGGCGCGGCATCTGCGTGTTCAATGCCCCGGGAGCAAATGCCAATGCGGTGAAGGAGCTGGTTCTGGCCGGCATGCTGATCGCCGCGCGTAACCTGTGTCCGGCCTGGGACTACGCCCGCAATCTCGAGGGTGACGACGCCGAAATCCATCGCCAGACGGAGGCGGGCAAGAAGCAGTTCGTCGGCTTCGAACTGCCGGGGCGCACCCTTGGCGTGATCGGCCTCGGCGCCATCGGTGTCAAGGTGTGCAACGCCGCCGTGGCGCTGGGCATGAATGTGGTGGGTTACGATCCGGACATCACTGTGCAACGTGCCTGGCAACTGTCTTCGGCGGTACAGCAGGCATCGAGCGTGGATGATCTGCTGTCGCGTTCCGACTTCGTGAGCTTCCATGTGCCACTGGTGGAAGGCACCCGCAACATGATCAACGCCCAGCGTCTGCGCAACATGCGCGAGGGCGTGGTGCTGCTCAATTTCGCCCGCGACGGCATCATCGACGATGCCGCGGTGGTCGAGGCCATCGATGCCGGCAAGGTGGGTGGCTACGTCTGTGACTTCCCGAACAAGCTGCTCAAGAATCACCCGAAGGTGGTGACCTTTCCGCATCTGGGTGCCTCGACCCGGGAAGCCGAGGAAAACTGTGCCATCATGGTTGCCGAGCAGGTTCGCGACTACCTGGAAAATGGCAACGTCCGCAATTCCGTGAATTTCCCGGAGACGGAAATGCCGCGAACCACCGAATACAGGCTGGCCGTGGTCAATGCCAATGTCCCCAACATGCTGGGCCAGATCTCCACCGAGCTGGGTGATGCCGGCCACAACATCGTGGACATGCTCAACAAGTCACGTGGGGACCTGGCCTATACGCTTGTCGATGTCGAGAAGCCGATCGCGGAGGCCACCCTGGATCGCCTGCGCGGTATCGAGGGTGTGCTTTCCGTTCGCGCACTGTGAACGGGTGCGGTGCACGCGCTTCGCGCGGCGCCGTGAAACATAAGATATTTTCCGTGCTTTCCGTGTGTTCCGTGGCTATAAATATCCTATGAACGAAGACGAGAAACTGGCGGGGATCAGGGCGCGGATCGACGAGATCGATGATCGCCTCCTTGAGCTGATCTCGGAACGTGCCCGTTGCGCCCAGGAAGTCGCCGAGATCAAGCAGGGCGAGGCGGACCCGGCCGGCTTCTATCGCCCGGAACGCGAGGCACAGATCCTGGGCCGCATCCAGGCGCGCAATCCCGGGCCGCTGTCCGGTGAGGAGATCGCGCGCCTGTTCCGCGAGATCATGTCGGCCTGTCTGGCGCTGGAGCAGCCCCTGACCATCGGCTACCTGGGACCCGCCGGGACCTTCACCGAGGCCGCGGCCCTGAAGCATTTCGGGCATTCGGTGCGTACCGCGCCGCTGGGCGCCATCGACGAGGTGTTCCGCGAGGTCGAGTCGGGCAACGCCCACTACGGCGTAGTGCCGGTGGAGAACTCGACCGAGGGGGTGGTCAACCACACCCTGGACATGTTCCTGCGATCGCCGCTCAACATCTGCGGCGAGGTCCAGCTCCGGGTGGAGTTGCACCTGATGGGCAAGGTCGATGACCTGTCGCGGATAAGGCAGGTCTTCGCCCACCAGCAGGCCCTGGCTCAGTGCCGGGAATGGCTGGATGCCCGGCTGCCCCATGCCGAGCGGGTGGCGGTGTCCAGCAACGCCGAGGCAGCGCGCAGGGTCGCCGGGCGCGACGATGCGGCGGCCGTTGCCGGTGCCAATGCCGCGGAGCTGTACGGACTCGGCATTCTTGCCCAGAACATCGAGGACGAGCCGGGCAACACCACCCGCTTTCTGGTCATCGGCCGCCAGCAGCCGGCGGCCAGCGGGGCCGACAAGACCTCGCTGCTGGTCTCGGTACGCAACCAGCCCGGGGCGCTGTTCCGACTGCTCGAACCCTTTGCACGCCATGGCATCAGCATGACCCGCATCGAATCCCGGCCCTCGCGCCAGGGGCTGTGGGACTATGTCTTCTTCGTCGACATAGAAGGCCATCGCGACACCCCGGAGGTGGCGCAGGCGCTGAAGGACCTCGAAGCCGAGGCCTCTGCCGTCAAGGTGCTGGGTTCCTACCCGAAGGCCGTGCTCTGATGTCCGAGCCTCTGTCCTGCGACCCCGATTTTCTGCACCGGGCCCAGCCCGGCGTGCGCACGCTCGCGCCCTACAAGCCAGGCAAGCCGGTGGGCGAGCTGGAACGCGAGTACGGCATCCGCGAGGCGGTCAAGCTCGCCTCCAACGAGAATCCGCTGGGTCCCGGCGAGCGGGTGCAGGAGGCCGTTCGGGCCGCGCTGCCGGAACTGTCGCGCTATCCCGACGGCAACGGTTTCGCGCTGAAGCAGGCACTCTCCGCACGGCTGGACCTGGACCCGCGTGGCATCACCCTGGGCAACGGTTCCAACGACGTGCTGGAACTGGTGGCGCGCGCCTTTCTCGGTCCGGGGACCGAGGCGGTTTTTTCCGAACACGCTTTCGCCGTCTATCCGATCGTCACCCAGGCGGTTGGCGCGCGTTCGCGCGTGGTGCCGGCGGGCGACGGCCGGCGGGCGGCCCGTTTCGGCCATGACCTGGAGGCCATGGCCGAGGCGGTGGGCGAGGACACCCGCGTGCTGTTCATCGCCAACCCGAACAACCCCACCGGCACCCACGTCGACGGCGAGGCCCTGCAGGCACTGCTGGCGCGGGTGCCGGCCGAGGTGCTGGTAGTGCTCGACGAGGCCTATGTCGAATACGTCGAGGCCCCGGACTATCCGGACAGCCTGCCCTGGCTGGCGCGTCATCCCAACCTGGTCATCACCCGCACCTTTTCCAAGGCCCACGGCCTGGCCGGGCTGCGCGTGGGCTATGCGCTGTCGCATCCTCAGGTCGCCGATCTGCTCAACCGGGTGCGCCAGCCCTTCAATGTGAACAGCCTGGCCCTGGCGGCCGCCGAGGCCGCGCTCGGGGATGCCGCACATCTCGCCCGCAGCATCGAGGTCAACCGCGAGGGCATGGCCTTCTGGGAGGCGTACTGTCGGGAGGCGGGGCTCGACTACATCCCCTCGGTCGGCAACTTCATCACCATCGATGTCGGCCGTCCCGGCGCGGAGGTCTACGAGGCGCTGTTGCGCGAGGGCGTGATCGTGCGCCCGGTGGCCAACTACGGCCTGCCGGATCATCTGCGCATCAGTATCGGCCTGCCGGAGGAAAACCGGCGCGCCGCCGAGGCGCTGTCGCGGGTGCTGTCATGATCCGGCGCCTGTGCATCTTCGGCGTGGGCCTGATCGGCGGCTCGCTGGCGCGCGCGCTGCGCAAGGCCGGTGCCGTGGAGGAGATCGTCGGCTGCAGCCGACGCGTCGAGCACCTCGAAGAGGCGCAGCGACTGGGCGTGATCGATCGCTTCGACACCGATCCCGCCAGCGCGGTTGCGGGCGCCGACATGGTGGTGGTCGCGGTGCCGCTGGGCGCGGTGCGGCCGGTGCTCGAGGCCCTGCGGCCGGGACTGGCGGAAGAGGCGGTGATCACGGACGTGGGCAGCGCCAAGGGCTCGGTGGTGGCGGACGTGCGTGCCGTCTTTGGTACCATGCCGCCCAATTTCGTGCCCGGCCACCCTATCGCCGGCACCGAGCAGAGCGGGGTGGCGGCCTCCTTTCCCGAGCTGTTCGAGCATCGACGGGTGATTCTGACGCCGGTGGCGGAAACCGCGCCCGAGGCCCTGGGCCGGGTTCGGGACATGTGGGTCCGCACCGGCGCCGAGGTGGTGGAGATGAGCGTGGCCCTGCACGACGAGGTGCTCGCGGCCACCAGTCATCTGCCGCACCTGCTGGCGTTCGGTCTGGTGGACAGCCTCGCCCGGCTGCAGGAACACCGGGAGGTGTTCCGCTTCGCCGCCGGTGGCTTTCGCGACTTCACCCGCATCGCCTCCAGCGACCCGGTGATGTGGCGTGATATCTGCCTGGCCAACCGTGATGCCGTGCTCCAGATGCTGGACCGCTTCACGGCCGACCTGGCGGAGATGCGCGCCGCCATCGAGGCCGGTGATGGCCAGGCGCTGCTCGCGTGTTTCCAGCGCGCGAAACAGGCGCGCGATGAGCATGTGGTTGGGCGTGAGGAGTGAGGAGTGAGGAGTGAGGAGTGAGGAGTGAGGAGTGAGGAGTGAGGAGTGAGGAGTGAGGAGTGAGGAGTGAGGAGTGAGGAGTGAGGAGTGAGGAGTGAGGAGTGAGGAGTGAGGAGCAGACACGATGGGCACGGCGCGATGCGCCTTTGCCCATCCTACGGTTGCATTCATGGACTTGGGACCATCCCGGTTTTGAAGCAATCGAGGACAACCAATGACTGAGGTGCGTTTTCAGGTGGCACCCGGCGGCCGGCTGAGCGGCCGCGTGCGCGTGCCGGGCGACAAGTCCATCTCGCACCGTTCCATCATGCTCGGTTCGCTGGCGGACGGGGTCACCGAGATCACAGGCTTCCTCGAGGGCGAGGACAGCCTCGCCACGCTGGCGGCCTTCCGCGCCATGGGCGTGCCCATCGAGGGGCCGGATGCGGGCGCGGTGCGGATCGAGGGCGTCGGCCTGCACGGCCTCAAGGCACCTGACGGCCCGCTGTATCTGGGCAACTCCGGCACTTCCATGCGCCTGCTCGCGGGGCTGCTCGCCGGCCAGGCCTTCGACACAGTGCTGACCGGCGATGCCTCCCTGTCCGGCCGCCCCATGCAGCGGGTGATCGACCCGCTGACCGAGATGGGCGCGCACATCGAGGCCACAGAGCAGGGTACGGCACCGCTGCACATCCATGGCGGCCGCAGGCTGCACGGCATCCACTACCGGCTGCCGATGGCCAGCGCCCAGGTGAAGTCCTGCGTGCTGCTCGCCGGCCTCTATGCCGAAGGGCGCACCTGCACCACCGAACCGGCGCCGACCCGCGACCATACCGAGCGCATGCTGCGGGGCCTGGGCTATGCCGTCTCGGTGGCGGGGGCCACGGCCTGCCTCGAGGGCGGCGGCCGCCTGCAGGGCACCCGCATCGAGGTGCCGGCCGACATCTCCTCGGCGGCCTTCTTCCTGGTCGGCGCCAGCATCGCGCCGGGTTCGGAGCTGACCCTCGAACACGTGGGCATGAACCCGACCCGGACCGGCGTCATCGACATCCTGCGGCGCATGGGCGGGGACATCGAGGTCAGCAACGAACGCGAGGTCGGGGGCGAGCCGGTGGCCGACCTGCGGGTGCGCAGCGCCGCCCTGCACGGCATCGAGATCCCCCCCGGGCTGGTGCCGCTGGCGATCGACGAATTCCCTGCGCTGTTCGTGGCTGCCGCCTGCGCCGAGGGCGAGACGGTGCTGACCGGGGCCGAGGAGCTGCGGGTCAAGGAGAGCGACCGCATCCAGGTCATGGCCGACGGTCTGCAGGTGCTGGGCATCGATGCCCGGCCGACGCCGGATGGCATTCGCATTCGGGGCGGGCGGCTCGGCAGTGGCCGGGTGCACAGCCACGGCGATCACCGCATCGCCATGTCCTTCGCCATGGCCGCGTTGCGCGCGGCCGGTCCCGTCGTCATCGAGGACTGCGCCAACGTGAACACCTCCTTCCCGGGCTTTGTGCGGCTCGCCGCCGAGGCGGGGCTGAAGATAGAGGAGTGGGGGTAATGGCACCGGAAGGAGGTGCCCCGGATTGCCGGATCGTGCGCGGGACGGCCATGGGTTCGCGCGTAGCCCGGATGAAGGCCGCAGGCCGCAATCCGGGAAGGCGGCGGGTTATCCCGGGGTGGCCTTGCCGATGAGCGACATACCGGTTGTCACCATCGACGGGCCCAGCGGCTCGGGCAAGGGCACCGTGGGTCGGCGCATCGCGGCGGCCCACGGCTGGCATTTCCTCGACAGCGGTGCACTGTACCGCATCCTTGCCCACGAGGCCCTGCGCCAGGGCGTCCCGCTCGATGATGCCGACGCCCTGGCCCGGCTTGCCGGGACCTTGCGCATCGGCTTCCCCAGCGATTCCGATGCCATCCTCGTCGATGGCCGTGACGTCAGCCGCGACATCCGCAGCGAGGCAGCCGGCGAGGCGGCCTCGAAGGTGGCGGCGCTGCCCGAGGTGCGCGAGGCCCTGCTGGCGCTGCAGCGCGGCTTCCGCCAGCCGCCGGGGCTGGTGGCCGACGGGCGCGACATGGGCACTGTCGTGTTCCCCGATGCCCCGGTCAAGGTGTTCCTGGACGCCAGCGCAGAAACAAGGGCAGAAAGGCGCTGCAAGCAACTGGAAGAAAAGGGAATTCCCGCCGATTACGATGCGATTCTGGCCGACATCCGTCAGCGCGACGAACGTGACCGCAACCGTCCGGTGGCCCCCCTGCGGCCGGCCCCGGATGCGCGGGCGCTCGACAGCACGGGGCAGGATCCGGAGGCGACGGTGGCCGCCGTGGAGGCCCTGATCCGCGAGCGCCTGGGGGACGTCTGAATCCCGTTCCGGTGGGGTGGTGCTCTCCCCGGGGCGGGCGTATAATACTGAATTTCTTGGGAGGGGCCGGATTTCTGCGATCCGGCCCTTGTATTTGCAATCAACCCGCGGCCAGCGCGCTGCGGCACGAACCGGAACCGCCATGCACGCGGTTCAAGGAATGACTGACCCATGAGCGAAAGCTTTGCTGAACTGTTCGAACAGAGTCTTGCCAACCAGCAGATGAAACCCGGTTCCATCGTCACCGGGACCGTGGTCGACATCCGCCCCGACGTGGTCGTGGTCAACGCCGGCCTCAAGTCCGAGGGCGTGATCCCCATCGAACAGTTCTACAACGAACAGGGCGAGCTGGAGGTACAGGTCGGCGACGAGGTCGATGTGGCCCTGGATGCCGTCGAGGACGGCTTCGGCGAAACCCGGCTGTCCCGCGAGAAGGCCAAGCGCGCCCGCGCCTGGAAGGAACTGGAGAAGGCCTTCGAGAACAACGAAACCGTGACCGGCATGATCAGCGGCAAGGTCAAGGGTGGCTTCACCGTCGACATCAAGGACATCCGCGCCTTCCTGCCCGGCTCCCTGGTCGATGTGCGCCCGGTGCGCGACACCACCTACCTCGAGGGCAAGGAACTCGAATTCAAGGTCATCAAGCTCGACCAGAAGCGCAACAACGTGGTCGTCTCCCGTCGCGCGGTGGTGGAACAGGAATACAGCGCCGAGCGCGAGGCCCTGCTCAAGAACCTGCAGGAAGGCATGGTCATCAAGGGCGTGGTCAAGAACCTCACCGACTACGGCGCCTTCGTGGACCTGGGCGGCATCGACGGCCTGCTGCACATCACCGACATGGCCTGGAAGCGCGTCAAGCATCCTTCCGAGATCCTCAATGTCGGTGACGAGATCGAGGTCAAGGTGCTCAAGTTCGACCGCGAGCGCAACCGCGTGTCGCTGGGCCTGAAGCAGCTGGGCCAGGATCCCTGGGCGGATCTGGCGCGCCGCTATCCCGAGGGCACCCGCCTGTTCGGCAAGGTCACCAACGTCGCCGACTACGGCTGCTTCGTCGAGATCGAGGAGGGCGTCGAGGGCCTGGTGCACGTCTCCGAGATGGACTGGACCAACAAGAACGTGAATCCCGCCAAGGTGGTCCACGTCGGCCAGGAAGTCGAGGTCATGGTGCTGGACATCGACGAGGAGCGCCGCCGCATCTCGCTGGGCATGAAACAGTGCCACGCCAATCCCTGGGAGGCCTTCGCCGCCACCCACAACAAGGGCGACAAGGTCACCGGCACCATCAAGTCCATTACCGACTTCGGCATCTTCGTCGGCCTGGAGGGCGGCATCGACGGCCTGGTCCACCTGTCCGATATCTCCTGGAACCTGCCCGGCGAAGAGGCCGTGCGCAACTTCAAGAAGGGCGACGAGGTCGAGGCCGTGGTGCTGGCGGTGGACCCCGAGCGCGAGCGCATCTCGCTGGGCATCAAGCAGCTCGAGAAGGATCCCTTCTCGAACTTCGTGGCCGAGCATGCCAAGGGCAGCATCGTCAAGGGCACGGTCAAGGAAGTGGACGCCAAGGCGGCCATCATCGACCTCGGCGACGGCGTCGAGGGCGTGCTGCGTGCCTCCGAGCTGGCCCGCGACCGGGTCGAGGACGCCCGCAGCGTGCTCAAGGAAGGCGACGAGGTCGAGGCCAAGTTCCTGGGGGTCGATCGCAAGAACCGCAGCCTGATGCTCTCCATCAAGGCTAAGGAAAGCGATGAAGAGGCCGAAGCTATCCAGGACTACAGCCGTCAGTCCGATTCCGCCAAGACCACCCTCGGGGACATCCTCAAGGAGCAGATGGAGAATCGGGACTGATTTGCCAAATGCCTGATTTGGAGTTATAAATCAGGCGAGTGGACTGGAAAACAGGCTCGGGACGGCCGCCGGGCGGGCTCTGCCGGCGGCCGTCTGCCTCCCAACAGGATGGAAAATAATGACGAAGTCTGAACTGATTGAGATTCTTGCCAGCAAGAACAGCCACCTCAATTACAAGGACGTGGAACTCGCCGTCAAGAGCCTGCTGGAACAGATGAGCCAGTCCCTGGCCCAGGGCCAGCGCATCGAGATCCGTGGTTTCGGCAGCTTCTCGCTGCATTACCGGCCGCCCCGAATCGGCCGCAATCCCAAGACCGGCGAGGCCGTTGCCTTGGCCGCCAAGTACGTCCCCCACTTCAAGCCCGGCAAGGAACTCCGCGAGCGCGTCAATGCCGGTCGCGACAACGAGATCAAGGCCGCCAACAACGACAACGGCGAGTGATCCGCCCGCCGATCCTCGACACCCTGAGCTGGATGAAGGCCGCAGGCCGGCGTCGGGCGCCGGCATTGGCAAGTCCGGAACTTGTATCCCGTACCTTGCATCCTGTATCGGATCCCTGATCCCCCTCACACCCATCCCGTTTTCCGGCTACACTAGGCCCTCCCGCAACCTTGAGACGGAGCCTTCATGTCACGCCTGCTTTCCCTGCTGGCCCTGATCCTGCTGGTGGCGCTGGGACTGGTGTTTGCGGTCCTCAATGCACGGCCGGTGGAGTTCAACTATTTCTTCGGCCAGCGCGAGGTGCCGCTGGCGCTGACCCTGGTGCTGACCCTGGCGGCCGGCGCCCTGCTGGGCCTGCTGTTCAGTGCCGGGGTGGTGCTGCGCCTCAAGCGCGAGGCCATCCGCGAGCGTCGCAAGGCCCGGATGGCCGAGCAGGAAGTGGCCAACCTGCGCAAGCTGCCGATCAAAGACACCCCCTGACCATGTACGAGCTGCTGTGGCTGCTGTTGCCCGTTGCCGCAGCCTCCGGCTGGTTCGCGGCCCGGCGCAGCGCGCGCCGCAATCAGCAGGCCGGCCGCAACGAGTTCAGCCGCGACTACTTCCGCGGCCTCAACTTCCTGCTCAACGAACAGCCGGACAAGGCCATCGAGGTGTTCGTGCAGATGCTGGAGGTGGACTCCGACACCGTCGAGACCCACCTCGCGCTGGGCAACCTGTTCCGCCGCCGCGGCGAGGTCGACCGGGCCATCCGCATCCACCAGAACCTGATCGCGCGCCCCACCCTGAGCCGGGAGCAGCGCGCCCAGGCGCTGCTGGAACTGAGCCAGGACTACATGCGCGCCGGCCTGTTCGACCGCGCCGAGAGCCTGTTGCTGGAACTGCTGGACAACAACCTTCATACCCGGCCCGCGCTGCGCCATCTGCTCGACATCTACCAGCAGGAAAAGGAATGGGACCGGGCCATCGACATCGCCCGGCGGCTGGAGAGCGAGACCGGCCGCGGCATGAAGCCGGTGATCGCCCAGTTCCACTGCGAGCAGGCCGAGGAGGCGCTGGGGCGCGGGGACCTGGCCACGGCCACCGGCCTCATCAAGCGCGCGCTCGGCCACGACCGCCGCTGTGTGCGCGCCACCCTGTTGCAGGCCGGCATCCTGATGCGTGGCCGCCAGTACAAGGCCGCGATCAAGACCCTGCGCCGGGTCGAGGAGCAGGACCCCGACTTCATTCCCGAGATCCTCGAGCCCCTGCGCCAGTGCCACGAGGCGCTGGGCACCCTGACCGCGCTGCGGGACTACCTTGACGGCCTGGCCGAGCGCTATCCCGGCATCTCGCCGGTACTGGCGGAGGCGGATCTGCTGCGCGAACAGGAAGGTGACGATGCGGCCGTGCGCTTTCTTGCCGAGCAGCTGCGCCAGAAGCCCTCGGTGCAGGGCCTGGCGCGGCTGATCGATCTGCAGGCGGGGACCGCCGACGGCAAGGTCCGCGATGACCTGGAGATGCTCGGCCAGTTGGTCGACCGCCTGCTGGAAGGGCGCCCGGTGTACCAGTGCCGGCGCTGCGGCTTCGAGGGCAAGTCCCTGCACTGGCAGTGCCCCGGCTGCAAGGAGTGGAACACCGTCAAGCCGATCCAGGGCGTGATCGGCGAATGAACCCGCTGGAGGACCGTACGACCATGCCCGATTCCCCCGTCATCGTCGCCCTCGACTTCCCCACCGCCGAGGCCGCCCTGGACCTGGCCGCGCGCCTCGATCCGGCCCGCTGTCGCGTCAAGGTCGGCAAGGAGCTGTTCACCCGCAGCGGCCCCGCCGTGGTCGAGCGGCTGCAGGCGCAGGGCTTCGAGGTCTTTCTCGATCTCAAGTACCACGACATTCCCAACACGGTCGCCGCCGCCTGCCGGGCCGCGGCCGACCTCGGCGTGTGGATGGTCAATGTGCATGCCAGCGGTGGCCGGCGGATGATGGCTGCGGCGCGCGAGGCACTGGATGCCGCCCAGGGCGCCCGGCCGCTGCTGATCGGCGTCACCGTGCTCACCAGCATGGGCCCGGAGGACCTGGCCGAGGTCGGTGTTCCGACGCCCCCGGAGGAACAGGTACTGCGGCTGGCACGGCTGGGCCGGGACAGCGGCCTGGATGGCGTGGTTTGTTCCCCGCTGGAGGCCGCCCCGCTGCGCCAGGCACTCGGCCGCGACTTCAGGCTGGTCACCCCCGGGGTGCGCCCGGCCGGCGCCGCCCAGGGCGACCAGACCCGCATCATGACCCCCGCAGACGCCATGGCCGCGGGTTCGGACTACCTGGTGATTGGTCGTCCGATTACACAGGCGGACGACCCCATCGCTGCCCTGACGTCGATCCTGGCTGACATCGGACGGGGCTGAAGCCGGCTAGACTCCCTCCCGCGGAGCGGCAGGAGGCCGCCCGTTGCAACCCATCACTGGACCGACAAGGAGGTCTTCCATGAAACTTCTGCGCACCCTCATGCTCGCCGGGCTGCTCGGCCTCGGCGCCGGCCCGGCCCAGGCCGAATCCGGGCCCCTGGATCTCAACAAGGCCAGCGCCGAGCAACTGGCCGACGCCCTCTACGGCGTCGGGCTGACCAAGGCCCAGGCCATCGTCGCCTGGCGCGCCGAGCACGGCCCCTTCACCAGCATCGACCAGCTCGCCGAGGTCAAGGGCATCGGCCCGGCGCTGGTCGAGCGCAACCGCGACCGCGTGATCGCCGGCAGCGGGCAGTAGCGAGCACACGGGGCGGTGTTTCGACGCCGCCCCGAATTATGCGGGAAAGATTCACAAATCAGCCAATTGCCAGTGTATGCAACGCGTATAATGCACCCCCATTGGCGGGCCCTCGGCCTCGCCGTTGCGTAGGATGGGCAAAGCAAAGCGCGCCCATCAAAGAACCTGAGGCAGTCGGGTAGGATGGGCAAAGCAAAGCGTGCCCATCAAAAGCCCGGGACAGCCGGCCCGCAGGCAAACGCCGCAACGCCGTATGACGACCCGCTCGCGCCGGGTAACAGGGAGCATTCGGCTCGCGTGGCCCGGATGGCGCGTAGCGCACAAAAGCACTGGGCGCGTTGAACGTCCGCAGGGCGGCCCGAAGGGCGAGCAGAGCCAGTAATCCGAGGACTCGGATCGCCGGGGGAGTCCGGATTCCGGCCCTCCATCCAGGCTCCGGGATCGTCGTGACGTATTCTTGCAAGGCTCGGTAATCCGGATTACCCCACGCCCCGTATCGCTTGCTGCCACAGCGAGTCCCGGCCACAATAACGTTTTCCGGTCAACGCGATGGAGCGGACCCACATGCCTTCCCGAGCGACGGACTGGCTGGCGCAGGCCGAGCGCGATCTGGCTCAGGCCGAGATGTCGGCTGCCAATGGCCTGCATGAATGGGCCTGCTTCGCCGCGCAGCAGGCGGCGGAAAAGGCGGTCAAGGCGCTGCATCTCGCGCGCGGCCAGGAGGCCTGGGGGCACATGGTGGCGAAGCTCCTGGCCGAACTGCCGCTCCCCGTGCCGGAGATGCTGGTCGAGAAGGGCCGGGTGCTGGACAACTTCTACGTGGCGACCCGCTACCCCGATGGCCATCCGGAAGGCGCCCCTTTCGAACACTATGGCCCGCTGCAAAGCGGAGAGGCTGTCGATCATGCCCGTGAGATCATTGCATTCGTCCGTACTCAGATGGCCTGATGCCGGGGCGGTCGAGCGGGCGCTGAACGAGTGGATCAGCCGGCAGGCGGCGCAGCGTCCCGAACTCCTGCGCCTAGGGGTATTCGGCTCCTTCGCTCGCCGGACGGACTGGGGCGTCGGCAGCGACCTCGATCTGGTTGCGGTGGTCGCCGAATCCGATCGGCCCTTTGCCGAGCGCGCCCGGGACTGGGATCTGACCTCGCTTCCCGTGCCGGCCGAGCTGCTGGTGTACACCGAGGACGAGTGGCAGCGACTGATGGCACAGGGCGGCCGCTTCGCCGATACCATGGCCAGCGAAGGGGTCTGGCTGTTCGAGCGCGAAGGTGCTGGCCGCGCTCGTTGAGGGTCGTCTCCATGTGCTGCGGGCGTGAGGTCGGCACAAGCGGGAAAGGTTCACAAATCAGCCAATTGCCCGTGTGTGCAACGCGGGTGGATTGCGTATAATGCACCCCATTGGCGGTGCCCTCGGCCTCGCCGTTGCGTAGGATGGGCAAAGCAAAGCGTGCCCATCAAAAGCCCGGGACAGCCGGGCCGCAGGCCAACGCTGCGACGCCACATGACGACCCGCTCGCCCCGGGTAGTCGCGTAGGATGGGCAAAGCGAAGCGTGCCCATCAAAGAGCCTGGGAGCCGGGCTGGAGGCCAACGCCACATGACGACCCGCTCGTGCCGGGTAGCAGGGAGCATGCAGTACCGCTCGCAGGGGACATTACAATGACAATCTATCCCGTGATCCTCACCGGCGGGGCCGGCAGCCGGCTCTGGCCCGTATCCCGTGAACACTTCCCCAAGCCGCTGCTGCCGCTGGTCGGCGACCAGACGCTGCTGCAGGCGACGGCCAGCCGCCTGGATGGCCTGGACAATGTTGCCGAACCTCTGTTCGTGTGCAACGAGGAACACCGCTTCCTGGTCGCCGAGCAGGTGCAGGAACTGGGCAAGACGCCCACCGGTATCCTGCTCGAACCCGAGGGCCGCAACACCGCCCCCGCACTGACCGTTGCCGCCCTCTATCTCGCCGAGCGCGATCCCGATGCCGTCATGGTGGTCATGCCCGCCGATCACGTCATCCCCGACGCCGCCGGCTTCCGCGGCATGGTGGAGGAGGGTGCGCGGCTGGCCGAGGCCGGCCACCTGGTCACCTTCGGCGTGGTACCCACCCGCGCCGAGACCGGCTACGGCTATATTCGCCGCGGCCAGGCCATCGACGGCAGCGGCGGCTTCGCCGTCGATCGCTTCGTCGAGAAGCCCGATCTGGATACCGCCGCCGCCTATGTCGAGTCCGGCGAATACCTGTGGAACGCCGGCATCTTCGTCATGCGTGCCGACCGCTGGCTGGAGGAGATCGGCCGCTTCGAAGCGGACATGCTCGCCGCCTGCCGCGAGGCCGTGGCCACGGGCAAGCGCGATACCGACTTCTGCCGCGTCGGGAAGGATGCCTTCCTGAACTCGCCCGCCAACTCCATCGACTACGCCGTGATGGAACGCACCGACCGCGCCGCGGTCGTGCCCATGAGCGCCGAGTGGTCCGACGTCGGTGCCTGGTCGGCCATCTGGGACATCCTGCCCCGCGACGAGCGCGGCAACGTCACCAGCGGCGACGTGCTTACCCACGAGGTCGAGAACTCGCTGATCATGGCCCAGAACCGCTGCGTTGCCGCCATCGGTATCGACAACATGATCGTGGTCGAGACCCCGGACGCCATCCTGGTCACCACCCGCGACCGCGCCCAGGACGTCAAGGCCATCGTCGGCCAGCTCAAGGAGGCTGACCGCGACGAGTACCGGTTCCACCGTCGCGTGTTCCGGCCCTGGGGCGACTACGAGGGCATCGACATGGGCGAGCGCTACCAGGTCAAGCGCCTGACCGTGAAGCCCGGCGCCTCGCTGTCGCTGCAGATGCACCACCACCGCGCCGAGCACTGGATCGTCGTCTCCGGCACCGCCCGCGTCACCTGTGGCGACGAGGTATTCATCCTCTCCGAAAACCAGTCCACCTACATCCCGCTGGGCACCAAACACCGGCTGGAAAACCCCGGCACCATTCCGCTGGAGATCATCGAGGTGCAGTCGGGGAGCTATCTTGGGGAGGATGATATTGTGCGGTTTGAGGATGTGTATGATCGCGTACCCGAATAGCGGCAAGGGCAGGCCATGTCATCCGAAGCGCAACTGAGCCATGTCGAAGCACTCGCCCGGCGTCTCCGGCCGGTATTCGAGGATCGTCCCGACATCGAGGCGGTCTTTCTGTTCGGTTCCCATGCCGAGGGCCGCGCCCGCCCCGACAGCGACCTGGACCTGGCGCTGGTTGGCCCCCGGGACAGGCTGGAGAAACAGAAGCTCGACCTGCTCGCCGACCTGGCGCGCGCCGGCTTCGACCGCGTTGACCTGGTCCTGCTCGACGGTGCCGATCCCGCCCTGCGCTTCGAGGCGGTACGACCCAACTGCCTGGTCCATGCGCGCCCCGACTTCGATCGCGGCAGCTACTATTCGCTCGCGCTGCGGGAATATTTCGATTTCGAGCCCTATCTGCGAGTCCAGCGCGAGGCCCTCAAGCGGAGGTTGGCTGGTGGTCAGGCCTGAAGTGATCCGTCGGCGGCTGGAGAATCTCGATGGATATCTCAAAATTCTCGAAGGTATGCGCCGCTACTCGCTGGAGGAGTTTCTCGCCGATCCCGAGCATTACGGGAGTGCCGAGCGCTTTCTTCAGCTGGCCATCGAGACCCTGCTGGACATGGGCAATCACGTCATTGCCGAAGAGGGACTGGGCACGGTCAACCAGAGCCGCGACATTCCGCGCATCTTCAGGGAACGCGGCTTGATCGAACCCGAGACCGAGGAAAGCTGGATCCGCATGATCAGTTTCCGCAACATTCTGGTACACGCCTATCTGGAACTGGACCGGAGGCATGTGCATGAGATCATCCAGAATCACCTGGATGACTTTCGGGCAGTTCAACGGGCCTTCGCGAGGTTTCTGTGAATTTTCTTGATGGTGGAACTGCGGGGCGCATCATCTCCCACGAGGCACTCGGCAACCAGTTCGAACACTGGATCGTAGGCTCTGTTGCCGCGCAACTGAGCTGCGGCGACGAGGTGTTCATCCTCTCCGAAAGCCAGTCCGCCTACATCCTGCTGGGCACCAGACACCGGGTGGAAAACCCCGGCACCATCCCGCTGGAGATCATCGAGGTGCAGTTGGGGAGTTATCTGGGGGAGGATGATATTGTGTGGTTTGAGGATGTTTATGATCGGGTGACGGGATAGCTGGGTAGGGTGGTCATGTCGTCTGATGCGCAACTGAACGACGTCGAGGCACTTGCTCAGTGTCTCCGCCCGGTGTTTGAGGATCGTCCTGTCATCGAGGCGGTGTTTTTATTCGGCTCCCATACCACGATTCGCGTGCGTCCCGACTTCGATCATGGTGGCTACGATATCCTTGTGTTGCAGAGGTGTTTCGATTCTGCGCCCTATCTGGGTGGTCAGCACGAAGCGCTCAAATCAGGATATTCTGTTTTTCCGAAAAGAGGCGGAAGCGGGCCAGTTTATGGTGACGACCACTATGCTTCTAAAATGATGGTGTTTTGTGGGTCGGCGGTGCCGATGATCGCGGGATGTGATAATAAGCCTGGAAAACCCTTTTACCCCAAGCGCAGGTAGGACAGTCTTGGGTGGTGCCACCTTCGACCGCGTTAGCATTAGGTTGCTTGGTGGCCTTTAGTGAGTGAATCCCATGATGAATACGAAACCACAATCGACCAACCCTGATGAGCTTTTCTTGTCACTGGTTCTTGTTACGAGAAATCATGAGTGTGGCATTTCCACGGTTCTTCATGAGGCGGTGCAATTGCTAGACAGCTTGGTGGCTGACTATGAAATTCTGGTAGTAGACAACGCCTCAGAGGATCATACCGTAAATACAATTCGTGCCAATTTAGATAGTCTGCCCAATATCCAAGTATTGGGGATCGCAAAGCGTATCGATTTTGATGCCGCTGCTTGGTTAGGTGTTGAACAGTCGATCGGAGACTATGTTGCCGTCCTTGACTCTCGCGCGGACGAAGTCAGCTTTATTCCGGCTTTACTGAAAGAGGCCACGCAAGGCGCCGATGTCGTGTTTGCCTACAACAGAAATCATCCGGCTCGCCCATTTCTGTACCGACTCGCGTCTGGTTTGTTCAGGCGATTATTTAGAGCGATCGCGAAGGTCGACCTTGAAAAAGAAGCGCCCCGATATCGCCTCATCAGTCGCCGTGTTGCACAGTATCTCATGCAGCATCGGCAGCCAGTAGCGGCGTATCGCTACCTCCCGGCAACTGCCGGTTTTGTCCGTAAGAACTTGTCATACCACTCGGCAGCCAAAGGAGTTTTTGAAGACAAAATCGGATCTGCTATAGACCGCGCC
Source organism: Thiohalobacter sp. (assembly GCF_027000115.1). Lineage (NCBI taxonomy): Bacteria > Pseudomonadati > Pseudomonadota > Gammaproteobacteria > Thiohalobacterales > Thiohalobacteraceae > Thiohalobacter > Thiohalobacter sp. The sequence continues at coordinate 48,187 of NZ_JALTON010000017.1, forward strand.
CTGAAGCTGATAACTGCTTCGAGTAAAACCCCTCTCCGAGTTGTCGTTGGATTGACGAGCATAGGCGCCACCATCAATCTCGCTTACGTGCTGTACGTGCTCTTGATCGCTATTCTAAAAGAAGAGGTCGAGCCAGGTTGGATTACCTTATCTCTTCAGCAGTCAGGCATGTTCTTTCTCCTGTCTGTCGCCCTCTTGGTTCTAAGCGAATATGTGCTTTATATCGTGTCCTTAGTAGAAGATAAACCAAGCGCGCTAGTGAATCAGCAGTTTACAAGCGCCAACGTCCCTCGCTTCGATCGACTTAATATAAAGGACATCAAGGCAGATTGATCAGGCCCTCAATTGTTGGGGCAATGGAATGAGTAGTTGGAGGAGGTGTGTCGATGGAATGGGACGCGTTGATTATTGGTGGAGGGTTCTACGGGTGCACTATCGCGCTATATCTTGCTGATGTCTACAAGTTCGATCGGGTTCTCGTTGTCGAGAAAGAGAGCGATATTTTAAAGCGCGCGTCTTTTGTCAATCAGGCACGGGTTCATACTGGCTACCATTATCCCAGAGATTTTACTACGGCCTTTCGGAGTCGGGCCAATATGCCCAAGTTTGTTGCCGACTGGCAGGATGCAATAAAAAAGGATTTTAGGAAGCTCTACGCGATAGCTCGTTCTGGCTCGTACATATCATCGAAGCAGTTTGCGGCTTTTTGCGAAAAGATTGGCGCGGAGTTGGCTGCGCCGCCAAGCCATATTAAAAGTTTATTCAACGATCGATTGATAGATGATGTTTTCCAGGTTACAGAATACGCATTCGACGCGGCTATAATCAGAGAGATAATTCGGGAAAAGATGCATCGAGTTGGTGTGGCCTTACAGTGTCAGGCGCCTGTTGAGGGGGTATCCATTGACGGGGATGGTACTTTTGTTGTGACCATTTCGAGCGAAGATGCATCGCCAACATCGCAGTACTCCAGCAAGCGGGTCTTTAACTGTGCATATAGTGGTATCAGTCAAGTCAGAAGCATGCCGAGTTCCCGCAGAGTTGCGCGTAAACATGAAATTACCGAAATGGCCCTCATAGCGCTTCCTGGAAGCTTAGAAGGGCTATCCGTAACCGTTATGGATGGCCCCTTCTTCTCTGTTATGCCTTTTCCCAGTAGCGGGTTACATTCCCTTTCGCACGTCCGCTACACGCCGCATTTTGCATGGGTCGATCGCGAAGACGTGGATCCGTATTCGTTGTTGGAGGAGTATCGTAATCGTTCTAATTTCGGGAAGATGATTCGCGATGCGGCGCGTTTTGTTCCGGCACTAAGAGATGCTCGCCATATAGAATCATTGTTCGAAATCAAGACCGTTCTCATGAGTAACGAGAACAACGATGGCCGACCGATCCTCTTTCAGCAGCATGTGCAGGCCCCGGGTTACTTTGAGATAATGGGGGGCAAGATTGATAACATCTATGATGTTCTCGATCGTATCGATAAATGTTTCATGGAATGTTTATCGATTCCGAAGTCGGGCAGATCTGTCTCTAATATCGGAGCTTTTTGCGGTAATTGAATGTTGTCTGGAGAACTTTCCACATGCATGATGCGACGGCCTTGATCGGGTATTCCGGTTTTGTTGGTACAACCTTACGCCGCCAAACCAGCTTTGATTCTCTCTACCGTTCCACAAATATTGAGAGCATTAGAGGTGGGCGCTTCTCGATGGTGGTTTGTGCGGGGGCTCCGGCGCAAAAATGGATCGCGAATCGAGAACCAGAGGAAGATTCGCGTTCGATTCGTCGCCTTATCTCGGCAATAGATGGTATCGAAGCGGATTGTTTTATACTGATAAGTACGGTCGACGTATTTGCAAACCCTGTCTCGGTGTCTGAAGATGATGAGCCGGATGCGGCCGCGCTTCATCCATATGGCCGCCATCGACTGCAGCTTGAGCGCTTTGTGCGCGATAAGTTCGAAAAGCACCTTGTTGTGCGGTTGCCAGGGCTGGTGGGGCCTGGTCTACGGAAGAATGTTTTGTACGATCTCAAGAATAATAATCAGGTCTCGAAAATAAATGCCGACAGTATATTTCAGTACTACCCAATGGTGAACCTTTGGGCGGACATTGGAGTGGCATTAAGGCATAATCTTTCTCTGGTTCATCTGACTTCAGAGCCGGTTCATACCGGGGCCCTTGCGCAAGACGTATTCTCAATCAACCTTCCGGCACCGGCGCAGCCAGGGCCGCGCTACGACTTTCGGACTATGCACGCGAAGCTCTTTGGGGGTCAGGGAAACTATCAATATTCTTTGAAAGAAGAACTTCTTGCGATTCGATCTTATGCTCAGTGTGGTGAGGCATGAGCAGGAGGTCGCTCTGTTGACAGAAGCTACTAGACAGATGAAGTTGTCTATTTCCAATATTGCTTGGTCGCCGGCCAATGACAGTGAAGTGGCTCTTCTCCTCAACAGAGAGGATGTCCATGCTATTGATATTGCGCCAGGCAAATATTTCACTGATTTTCCCAATGTCAACCTAGAGGAGGTCAGTCGGGTCAAGACTTGGTGGAATGCGCGTGGCATTGAGATCGTGGGAATGCAATCGTTGCTTTTCGGGGTCAGTGGGCTCAATGTTTTTGGTGATATGCAGACACGGCGCCGCCTCCGCCAGCATATGAAGGGAGTATTTCGGATCTCGTCAGAACTTGGCGCACTGCGGCTCACGTTTGGCTCCCCGAAAAACCGGGATCGGAGTGGGCTTTCAGATGACGCCGCTTTAGATATTGCCGCTGAGGCTTTCCTAGGTATGGCTGAGGACGCCCGCTCGTACGGAGTAACGTTGTGTCTAGAGCCCAATCCGGTGTTGTATGGATGTAATTTTTTAACAAACACAAGGGAGGTTGCGGAGTTTGTGCGTCTGCTAGATCATCCTGCCCTCCGGTTGCAGCTCGACATAGGGGCGATGTGCATGAATAATGAGAGTCCCTCGTTGATTGAGGAAGTCATTGATTTGGTGGGGCACATACACATTAGTGAGCCACACCTGCGCGTTCTAAGCTCACGGTCAAGCTTTCACCAAGCAGTCTTCTCAGTCCTCGAATATTTAGGGTGGGGTGATTTCGTTACGATAGAGATGCTTTCATCGGAGAGCGCGACGGAATTGTCGGATGTATCGAATGCCTTGCTCGCGGCTAAGGCATATCTTGCGCAAGAGGTATAACCGGCACAATGCTCAAATGGGTTGTTTTGGTGGTCGGAATCGGCGCCAACGCTGGCGCTAGTATTTTGATAAAGATCGCCGTGAGTCGCATTGAGACCCCTGGAATCTCATGGCTGGATATCGCCTTATCGCCCTCTTTGGTGGTGGGGCTGATTCTCTACGGCATCACTTTCGCAGCGTATGCTTTGGCGTTAGCTCATCTGCCGCTTCACGTGGTTCATCCCGTTTTGACTGCCGGCGCTATTGCAGTGGTTGCCGCGTCATCGGTTTTCGTTTTCAACGAATTCGTGAGCCTTCCAGTTCTGATCGGAATCATGCTGGTGTCCCTCGGAGTCATACTGATTACGATAGGCACAAAGCAGTAACACGGATAGGTATGCGCGAGATGCCGAAAGCACCCGAATGGGATCTTCCAGATCACACGATTTATCAGTATAGGGCCTGCAGATCCGCCTACATGCTGTTAATCCCTGTTATAAACGAAGGGGAGAGGCTGGTAGCGCTGCTATCTGAGATCGGCAAGCTGGGGTTGCAGGATCAACTCGATGTTGTCATTGTTGATGGGGGAAGCACTGACGGTTCCACAAGTGAATCCGTACTTCGCGGTGCCGGCGTCCATGCGCTGATCGTAAAACGTGGCGTCGGGAAGCTTGGTGCTCAGCTGCGTTGCGGCTATGCCTATACCTTGCGTAACGGTTATTCAGGGGTGGTCACGATCGACGGGAACAACAAGGACGATCCGTCTGCGGTTCCCCTGTTTCTGTCTGCACTAGAGCAAGGCGTCGATTTCGTGCAGGGATCTCGCTTCGTCACGGGGGGGCGGGCGATAAATACGCCCCTGACGAGGACTGTTGCAATACGGTGTATTCACGCGCCGGCATTGCGCATCGCTTCGGGCTTCCCATGGACAGACACGACACAAGGCTTTCGGGCATACAGTAGGAAACTTTTGGAGTCCGAGAGTGTTGCGATATTCAGGGATGTATTTCAAGAATACGAGCTATTGTTCCACCTTTCATACATTGCGCCCCGACTAGGATTTAGATGTTGTGAAGTTCCCACAACAAGGCGTTACCCGCCCGGAAAGGTGCCGACCAAGATCCATGGCCTATCAGCCAACCTGAAGCTGTTGCGCACACTATGGAACGCATGCACGGGCAAATATCATGTTAAAGACGGCGAATGACCGGACCTATTTTGTTGCGGCAACAGTGTCAGCAGGGGGTCTTGTATTTTCTATGGCGGCTTTCGCCCTTGGGAAATATGTCAGTGCGATCGCATTTCTGCTGTTTGGATCCCTGTTTGCCGTAATAGGTTATCGAAGGGGGTGGTGGGACACTGACCAAGAGGACCAGCATACTCAGCGAGACTTGGCCACGATCGCGTTCCTGTATGCTCTCTTTATCGCGATAGTAATATTCAAAGCACATGTGCTTTCCTTCGTCTTTGATGGATTTCCCTATGATGGGCCGTTCCAATCGTTCAATCCATTACGGAGGCTCCATCAGGGTGAGCTTCCGTACATAGATTTTCATTATTTCCATGGGACGTTTCTTCCGGTCCTTATGTGGCCAATTTTTGAATTCCTCGGTGCGAACCTGTACGCATCAGAGATGTCGCGACAAATTCTCGATTTGGGTGTTTTCTGTGCGGGGGTGTGGGTTTGCGGTCGACTACTGTTTTCGGTGAGGGAAGAGCGGCATCTCTTTTTCGTCGGATACCTCCTTATCATCATTAGCAACACTGTCCTTACGGACTTACAGAATCCGCTATTCAGCATTCATGCGCAGATTACTCGCGCTGCACCACAATTTCTCGCTATGGTCGCCGGCTATGTCGTGTTCTCCGAGGTCTTCTCCGGGGCGTCGATGTTTCGTCAGGCGCTTCTCGCGTTCGCTTTTGGTGGAATCACTGCCCTCGCGGTCCTGGTGACTAATGAACAAGGAATTTATCTTTTTGCTTCGCTGCTCGTAGTTGTTGGAATTCGCGTCCTCCGTGCGGCGCGAGCGACTGAGGCGTTCGTAATATTTGCGGCGATTATTGGTAGTTTTGGTCTGTGCTTGGCTGCTGCTGAGTGGATGGCTGACGGGCAGGGGCCACTCTATCAGCTTAAACAGGTTGCGCGCGACCAAGTCTGGTACTTTGGTACATTTCCGAACATTTTCCTGACTGGGCTGGATGATTTGGCGGAGGCTGAAGGTATATATAAGCTCCCGCGCGCTATTGCCCGTTTGATGTTTGCCATTATCATACTATGGTTGCCAATTGCCTTGTCAGGATCTATCAGGCTAACGGCACGCGGCGGCGCGCTGATTGGTGCCATATCGTACGGAATATTTGCGCTCGGCTCGCTTACTGGGTATTTCGGCCTTCACTATTTCGATCCATTACTGCGCGCCCTAATCCTTGCGACCGCCGTCTGCATTCTCACATATCGCAGTTTGGATGCTGGTAGCACAATAAGCGTGGTGAGGCCATTTAGCGCCGTGCTTCGGTTTTGGGTGTCCCATTCCAGACCGCTTCTTCTGTCTGTTTCTGGTTTGTCGGTCGTAGCGGTTATGTGGACTGCCAAACCGTGGGCGCTTGCAGAACTGCTTCGGGATGCGCAAAGGCTTCCGGTCGATCCCGTTCTTGGGGTAAAGCTTCCCGACGATCGCGCCCCCTTGAACTCGCGGTGGTCGGAACGGCTCGATGCAGTAGTTGGGCGGGCCATACTGCGGGGGAAGGGCGTTGTTCTGCCACAGAGATCATTCTCTGCTCCAACTGCTGCAGGCGTTGAAGGGCCGTTTCGGAATGGGCTGTTGCATGTTGCCTGCCTGACTGCCAACCAACTGCCCGCAGTCGCTATCGCCCCAGGAAATGTTCTCCGAGTTTTTAGTGGTGAATATCGCCATGATTTCTCCATTCTTCTATATGACTATATCACCAAACAGATATGCGTCGAACTCGCAGATGGCGGTGCAACGAACATCCTGATCCGCGCGCGGGAGCAGAACCGGATACTGACTGCGCACCTCGTCTCGGATTCGGCGCTCAGGCGCCGAGAGGCCCTTGTCGTAACCACAGACTTCAATGAAACCGGCTCCCACAAGTTCAATGGCATCTATGGAGATCGGGCGGCCGTTATATTGAAAGTTGAAGGCAAGCGCCAATTGGTGACCCGGGGTTACTTGCCGCAGCCTGGCGAAAGCCTCCGTTTTCCCTATTCCGGTGAGCGGCAGGTAAAGGCGGTATACTCGACTGGTTATGTTGAGTTGGATTCGGGAAATCTCGACCCCTATTTGGATGGCTATCCTCAACCTATTGCTATTAACGGCAAGAGCCCGAAGTATACATCCAGGGACCCGGCTGCCTCGTTTTTTGAAGCTACAGTCCGCTCAGTAAATACGCTGCTGTTGATGAGTCCCGGGGATGCACGCCGAATTGGCGTGGGCGAAACAATAAAGGCGCGGTTTGCCAATCGGTGGGCTAAGGTCAAAAACAAATCATCACTAGGGATTGTGGCGCTGGATGGCTATTATCCTGCTACCACGAATGCTTGGCTTTATCCGCTAAATTATTGGGTCGAGTGGGTTGGCGCGAGTAATGACTGGCGTTATGACAAAAAGGAAGGAGCAGGGATGTCCCTTGATGTTCCGGCGGTCTGGTCACTGTACTCGGGAATTCCAGATGCGATCGTCGGGAGCCTAAATCCAAGTGGAGTTGATTATGTAATCCACGCGCTTGGAACCGCCCGTGGGAAATATCCCGAGGAATTTCGAGCGGTAAGACCTGAGTGGTTTGTGACTCTTCGATCGATGCCATCACCTATTTATAATCGCTGGCTGCTCAACATGAACTGGTCGTTAATCCTCGACGCGTTAGCGAGCTATGATGTCTCGGCCGCGACTCAGTATGCTGTATACTGGAAGCGCCGCGACGAACCTCGTTCGGTATCCTTTGGGTTGGAAAGAGAACTCGACAGCGGGATTGTCACTCGGGAAATAGCGGGTTGTAGAGCGAGAGGTGATACCCGCTATCTTAATGTTACAGTCGACTACACCACGGAAAACCGCTTGAGGAATATTCCGGTTCTTGGGCGACTGCCGCGCTATCTTGTGACAATGGAAGGTGCTGTGTTTGGTGTACCTGTCTCTGTTCCGCCATATGAGACATCTTTCAGCTTTCCTGTCCCGTTCAACTGCGAGCAAGGCCAAGGACATTTCGTCGGCAAAGTAATGGGGCTAGGGAAAGGGTTCGCCTCGTTCAATATACGAAAAGTCTCCGTCAGGCCGATTACTAGCCATTATGCTCAGCTGAATGTGCTCTTTATGCGCGACGAGCGTTCGCGGCGCCCACGAGTTGCAAGCTGGGGAAAAGCTCTCTCGGATGTCCTGCTTCCAAAATCCAGTTGATCCGTTGCGCTAGCGCTAGCGGCTGACTCGCCTTCTACTTTCTTGCAAAAGGCGCGCCTTGTCCACGAATTACAAACCGGCCTACGTGCGTTATGCCATATTCCTGGCATTTCAGGGGTGGCATCAACTAGTCGGCCGTATTGTGCTTCTGGGGGCTTTGTTGTTTATAGCATCCCAGGTGGGACCAGAGGAATTCGGCAGTCTGCAGGTCGCGATCGTCTTCTTTTCGCTCGCGCTCACAGTGAACGATGCTGGGTTCGCGCCGCAAATTATCAATTTGGTCACCCCGAGGCAGCATATCCCTCGGGTGCTGATTTCAGTGAAAATATACTGGTCACTATTCGCGACAGTAGCAATGTTTATTGTCTTCTCGATCGCCTACGGCGACGCTTCTTTGGGATTGCGCTTTCTTGTTCTTATTGCAGCGTTACTCGTATCCCTTTGTTCGTTTTTCTTGGTCTGCCTTCGGGGTCTTGTGCTGCACCATATAGAGGCCGCCTTTGCGTCAGTCCAGCGAATCGGTGCGGCGCTGCTCGCATCAACGCTAGTTGTTGCGCTTGGCGAGGTGAGTGCGTACTTCATTGCGATGGCTATAACAGCGGCGTTGGTTTTGGCGTTGATCTGGCGGTCACTTACAAAGGGCGGCCTTGTCTCCAACGCCCCCTTGGTGATGCGTCGCTTCCCGGTAGGGTATCTGTTGCTAATCGAAGTAGGGACGTGGGTATATTCCAGGATTGATTTGATAATACTTGAGCATTGGCATGGGGAGGCGACTGCTGGGCAGTATGGGCTGGCTTATACCGTGTTCAGTGGGCTTGCGGTTACTTCCGTGGTACTGGTGGCTGTCATGTATCCTGAGGTTGTCTCAAGAACTGGCGGTTCTCGGGCGCGCGCCATCAAAATATCTTGTTTCGCACTGTCTATTGTCGGAGCTGCGGTAACAGGGATGGTCATGACCGTCGGAGATCGGGTGATTTCTATAGTGGCTGGTGGGGAATTTCAGTCAGCAGGGGAATTTCTTGTATTGTTGGCGCCGGGCTATCTGGCTATGTTCCCCAACGCACTACTTAGCCAAGTAGCGATACTTCGAGGGCGAACCCGAGAGTTGTCGTTGGTTATTGTGTTTGTAGCGTGCGGTAATGCAGTGGCAAATTATGTTTTTGTGCCCGACTATGGTGCCGCGGCCGCTGTTTGGATTACGGTCGCCACGGAGTTTTTCCTTGTGGGGTTCAGCTTGATATTGGTAGGCGCCATGGCGGCGACTTCTGTGCCCAATGAGCGATAGCAAAATTCTTGAGATAGCGGGACGGCCACTGCGTATAGGAGTGGATGCGCGGGCGTTGTGCCGGCCGACGGACGGTATTGGTCGATACCTTAGGGAGATTTTGCGGCATGTTGCCAAGATACAACACGAGTGGATCTTGTATACCCCAACGAGGACAGACGCAATAATCGACTTACCGAACGTGACGATCAAAGGCGCGCATAGACGAGGGATGAACCGTGTAGTTCAGCAGGTTTGGGTGCAATCAGTGCTGCCGGTGTGTGCTTTTCGAGATAATGTCGATGTATTTTGGGGGCCGAGTCACCGGCTGCCGATCGGCTTGCCTCGATCAATCGCAACGGTCGTCACAATTCACGATCTGGTCTGGCGGCATGCGCCCGAGACCATGGCAAGATTCGCGCATACAATGGAAAGATTGCTGATGCCGGCGGCCATCAGGCGGGCTGATCGCATTCTTGCAGTGTCCAGTCATACTGCAAAAGACATAGGTACGGAGTACCCAAGTGCAAGCGGGAAGCTCATGGTTACGCCGCTGGCAGCTACTGTTGTGGGTGATTGTGGCGAAGACGTTAACCACTCTAGGCCTTTCGGGCACCGATATGCGCTCTTTGTTGGAACACTGGAGCCGCGCAAGAATCTGAGGCGGTTAATACAGGCATTTTCGCTCATCCAACCGCGCTTGCATTTTCCGATGAAGTTAGTCATCGCCGGCGCAAAGGGATGGGGTGGGGTCGAATTAGAAGGAATGATCAAGAAGCTGGGATTAGAGGGTGAGATAGTGCTTATGGGACGAGTTGATGATTCTAAGCTATTCAGTCTGTACCGCCACGCGGAGATGCTCATTATGCCCTCGCTATATGAGGGCTTTGGCTTGCCGGCCGTAGAGGCAATGAATGCGGGGACACCCGTTATTGGCAGTAATCTGGCATCTCTACCAGAGGTTATCGGGCGCGGGGGACTCTATGTCAATCCATTTTCGGTAGAGTCTATCGCAGACAGAATACTCGAACTGGCGAACGATGAACGGCTTCGAGCCGCTCTCGCCAAAGCGGCTAAGGATCAGGCCAGGCGATTTAGTTGGGATCGGACGGGGATGCTCACACTACGTGCTATCAACTCGGCATGGATGACGAGGCGTGGCCTAAAGGTGCAGGCTAGGGGGATCGGTGAGAAGGATGGTTATAGATAGCTGCTGCTCCGGTGCAGACAGAATACGAATTCTGCACGTATATCGCACCTATTTTCCGGATCCCCCAGGCGGTCTTCAGGAAGCCATCCGACAGATTGCGCTCGCAGTGTCCCGCATGGGTGCAGCTAGTAAGGTTTTTGCGCTGTCACCATGCCCTGTTCCGAGGTCATTAAATCGGCCGGAGGGGATAGTGGTCCGATCTCGGTCCTGGGTTGCTCCGGCATCCTGTGATATCGGAGGTCTTGATGCATTCAGGACGTATGTAGAACAAGCTGTGTGGGCAGATGTCCTCCATTTCCACTTTCCGTGGCCTTTCGCCGATGTGATGCGGCTGGTTGACCGAACTTCAAAGCCTGCTGTCATGACCTATCATTCGGATGTTGTGCAAAAGGGGATTCTCGATCTTATCTACCGACCGGTGATGCGGCGAATGCTCCGGAACATGGACACTGTGGTAGCGACGTCGCCGGCGTACGCTGGCACTAGCCCAGTTCTGATTGAGAGTAGTATCCGCAGGAAGCTCAAGATTATACCGTTGGGGATTTGCGAAGAAAGTTATCGTGACTATGTTGCTCAGTCCCAAAGAGTCGACCTCAAGCGCAGATTCGAACTTACTCCAGGCATGTATATGTTGTTCGTCGGAGTCCTTCGTCCATACAAGGGGCTCGATAGTCTCATTGAGGCTGCGGAAGGAACGGGAATTCCCTTGGTAATTGCTGGAGCTGGCCGGGAGGCGCGGCGATTGCGGGTCATGGCCGAGGGTGCTGGAAATATCCGGTTCGTGGGTCCGGTGACCGATGCAGAGAAGATAGCTTTGATTCGCGGCTGCCGCGCGCTGGTGCTCCCCTCGCATCTCAGGTCGGAGGCATTCGGAATGGTGCTGGTTGAAGCGTCCATGTGTGGTAGGCCCATGATCAGCTGCGAGATCGGTACAGGGACGTCCTTTGTCAACAAGCACGGGGAGACGGGGCTGGTCGTGCCACCCGGGTCACCCGAGAGGCTGCGGGAAGCGATGTTCTCCCTCTTGGCGGACGCAGACCGTGCCGAGGAGATGGGGCAGGCTGCCCGGAGACGGTATGAGCAACTCTTTTCGGGGGAGGCGCTTGGTCGCGCCTATATGGACCTTTATCGGGGCGTCCTCAATGGTTGACAGGGCCACTCCCCCATTCAAGTCAAACGATCGAGACGAAAAGGCGGGTGCGACTAGTACGGCCGAATTGCCGGCGCGACATCGAGCGCAAGCGCCAGCGGGCATGTAGGATGGTTTCGGGTACACTCGCCTTCATTGTTGCTCTGGGGCTTGCGCTAGTGCTCGCGCACCCGCTAGCACCAATTAGGATCATGGATGCTCCCAACGAGCGGTCACTCCATGTGCGCCCGGTACCTCGAACGGGAGGTGTCGCGATCGTGTTCGCCACCTTGGTGGGGGGTATTTACACAGTTGCTGGAGGAAGGGTAGAGTTCAGTGCCGGCTTCGGAACTGGGGCGCACGGGTTTGCGATGATGGTGGTATGGGGGGGCTTGGCAGTTCTGGCAATTGTGTCTTTCTTCGATGATGCGCTGAGCCTGGCGCCACTCTGGAGGCTGCTCGTCCAGATTGGCGTCGCGGCCGCCATAGTAAAGGCCGTGGCGGATCTCGGGGTGTGGCAAACGGCTTTTGCAGTGTTGTTGATGGTCTGGATGGTCAACCTTTACAACTTCATGGATGGCATGGATGGTTTTGCGGCAGGTATGGCGGTCGTCGGCTTCGGTGCCTTGTCTGTCGTCGCTAAACTTCAGGGCGCCGAGGCGCCTGCCGAGGGATGTGCCATTGTTGCCGGCGCGGCGCTGGGATTCCTGTTTATCAACTTCCCACCAGCGCGCCTGTTCATGGGAGACCTGGGGTCCACTCTGCTGGGTGCTCTGGCGGGATTGATGCTACTGGTGTTTCACCAAGAGGGCATTCTGCCGGTCTGGCTGGGTATCCTCATCTTTAGCCCTTTCGTCGTTGACGCAACCGTCACCCTCATCCGACGAGTCCTCCGAGGCGAACGCTTCTGGGAGGCCCACAGGCAGCACTACTACCAGCGCCTGGTTCGGCGCGGCTGGGGCCACCGGAAAACGGTTTTGGCTGAATACGTGCTGATGGCCCTGACCGCATCATCGGCGGTCATCGCCAATGGCTTGCCGCTGCGGTTGCAATGGGCGATCATCGGCGTCTGGGTCCTGATCTACGCGGTGCTCATGTACGCCATCGACCGCACCGAGCCCAAGGAGAATGAAGCAGCCCCTGTCTGATCGTTGGCGCAACCCCTACCTGGTCTTCGTCCACGACCTGGTGATGGTGCCGCTCGCCTGGCTGGGGGCCTTCTGGCTGCGGTTCAACCTGGGGCCGGTCCCGGCACCCTATCTGGATGCGGCGCTGCACTGGCTGCCCTGGATTACCCTGATCCAGGTCGCCTGTTTCCGCTATCTTGGCCTCTACCGCGGCCACTGGCGCTTCGCGTCTATGCCGGACCTGATCCGCATCGTGCAGGCGGTGGCGGTCGGAACCGTGGTCAGCCTTGTGGTCATTTTCCTGTTTACGCGCCTGGAAGGCATGCCGCGCTCGGTCTTCCCGCTGTATGCACTGCTGCTCACAGGGCTGCTCGGCGGTCCCCGCTTCCTCTACCGCTGGATCAAGGACCGGCGCCTGTACCTGGGCAGCGGAAAACGGGTGCTGATCGCCGGTGCGGGCCGGGCAGGCGAGATGCTGGCCCGCGACCTGGTGCGTGATCCGGAACACCGACTGGAACCCATCGGCTTCGTCGACGACGACCGGCGCAAGCGGGGCATGGATATCCATGGCATGCCGGTGCTCGGGCCCTGCGAGCGTATCCCCGAGCTGGTGGCCGACCAGGGGGTGGAGCTGGTCATCCTAGCGCTGCCCTCGGCGCGGTCGCGGCAGATCCGGCGCATTGTCGAGTATTGCGAGCAGGCGGGGGTGCCCTTCCGGACCCTGCCGCCGGTATCCGACCTGGTCGCGGGCCGGGTGACGGTCGATGCGGTCCGCGAGGTGTCGATCGAGGACCTGCTGGGCCGCGATCCGGTGAAGCTGGACCAGCAGGCCATCCATGCCGGCCTGTCAGGCAAGCGGGTGCTGGTGACCGGCGGCGGCGGCTCCATCGGCTCGGAGTTGTGCCGGCAGATCGCACTGATCGGCCCCGCCGAGCTGATCCTCTACGAACAGAGCGAGTTCAATCTTTACCAGATCGAGCTGGAACTGCGCCAGCGCTTTCCCGCCCTGAACATCCAGGCCGTGCTTGGCGACGTGGCCGATCCCGTCGCGGTCGAGCGGCTGTTCGCGCGTTTCCGGCCGCAGGTGGTGTTGCACGCCGCCGCCTACAAGCATGTGCCCATGCTCGAACAGCAGGCGCGCGAGGCGGTGACGAACAACGTCTGTGGCACCAAGACTGTGGCACTGGCGGCCGATCGCCACGGCAGCGAGATGTTCGTGCTGGTCTCCACCGACAAGGCGGTGAACCCGACCAACATCATGGGGGCCAGCAAGCGCATTGCGGAGATCTTCTGCCAGAACCTGAACGCGCGTTCGGGTACCCGCTTCGTCACCGTCCGCTTCGGCAACGTGCTGGGCTCGGCGGGCAGCGTGGTGCCCCTGTTCCGCGAGCAGATCCGCGCCGGCGGCCCGGTCACGGTCACCCACCCGGACATGCAGCGCTACTTCATGACCATTCCCGAGGCCTGCCAGCTCATCCTCCAGGCCGGGGTCATGGGGCAGGGCGGCGAGATCTTCGTGCTGGACATGGGGGAGCCGGTGAAGATCACCTACCTGGCGGAGCAGATGATCCGCCTGGCCGGCCTCGAACCCGGCGAGGACATCGAGATCCGCTTCACCGGGCTGCGCCCCGGCGAGAAGCTGTTCGAAGAACTTTTCCATGAAAAAGAACAACTTGAGAAAACATCTCACAGCAAGATCCTGCTCGCGCAACATCGCGCTTGGGATTGGGATAGACTGATTCGGCTGTTCCAGGACATGGAAGACGCCTGCCGGGCCTTCGACGAGGACCGGATCCTGGAAGGGGTGAAGACGCTGGTACCTGAACTGAACCGGAAACCGGCCGACAACAGCAAGATCATTGCTCTGGAATCGAGGCACAAGGCATGAAGGTCAAGGTCAAGAAAGCCGTATTTCCCGTCGCGGGCATGGGGACCCGCTTCCTGCCCGCCACCAAGGCCAATCCGAAGGAGATGCTGCCGGTGGTGGACAAGCCGCTGATCCAGTATGCGGCCGAGGAGGCCATCAGTGCCGGCATCGAGGAGCTGGTGTTCGTGACCAGCATGAGCAAGCGCGCCATCGAGGACCACTTCGACAAGAATTACGAACTGGAGTCCGAGCTGGAGCGGCGCGGCAAGGACAAGCTGCTGGAGTTGGTGCGCGGGGTGGTGCCCGAGGGCATCGCCTGTGTCTATGTGCGCCAGCCGGAGGCGCTGGGTCTGGGCCATGCCGTGCTCTGCGCCAAGCCGGTGATCGGCAACGAGCCCTTTGCGGTCATCCTTGCCGACGACCTGATCGACGGCGAGGGCGCAAGCTGCCTGAAGCAGATGGTGGATGCCTTCGAATACAACCGCTGCAGCCTGCTGGGCGTGGAGGAGGTCCCGCCCGAGGAAACCGACAAGTACGGCGTGGTCAAGTCCGCGCCCATCACCGACGGGCTGAACCGGGTCAGCGAGATCGTGGAAAAGCCCAAGCCCTCGGAGGCGCCCTCGAACCTGGCCGTAGTCGGGCGCTACATCCTCACGCCGCGCATCTTCCACCACCTGGAGCACACGCCGCGTGGTGCCGGCGGCGAGATCCAGCTCACCGACGCCATCGCTGCCCTGCTGAAGGAGGAACAGGTGATGGCCTACCAGTTCCGGGGCACCCGCTACGACTGCGGCAGCAAGCTGGGCTACCTGATGGCCACGGTCGAGTACGGCCTCAAGCACCCCGAACTGGCCGCGGAGTTCGGGGACTACCTCACCGGGCGCTTCTGCGAGGCCGGGGCGGGGAAGAAACAGGCTTCGGGCTGAACGGGAAAGGCGCGCGAAGCGAGCAATCCGGGAATTGCCTTTACCGTAACCAGACACACGAAGGGCCGGTCATTGACCGGCCCCTTGCATTGCGAATCTGGCTCCCCGGGACGGGCTCGAACCGCCGACCTAGTGATTAACAGTCACCCGCTCTACCGACTGAGCTACCGGGGAATTGCGAGGCGCAGATCATACTGAAGGGTCCCCGGGGGGTCAACCTCGAAGACGCGCGCAAGTGGCCGAAAGTTGGAGCAAAGCCGGGGCGGGGGGGCTGGAACCGCGGTGGCGGATTCAGTCCCGTTCCAGCAGGAAGGCGCGCAACCGCGCCACGGCCTCCCGCAGCACCTCCAGCGAGGTGGCAAACGACAGCCGCATGTGGCCGGGGGCGCCGAAGGCAGAGCCGGGGACGAGGGCGACGTTGGCCTCCTCGATCAGCCGCTCGGCCAGGGCTACATCCGATTCCAGGCCCCGGGCCGCGATCGCCTCCTGGAAGCCGGGGAAGACGTAGAAGGTGCCGTCGCCGCGCGGGCAGCTCACGCCGGGCAGGGCGTCCAGCGCCTCGACGAGGTAGTCGTGGCGTTCGCGGAAGGCCTGGCGCATGGTCTCCACGCAGCCCTGGTCGCCGTCCAGCGCGGCCACCGCCGCCGCCTGGGACACGGAGGCCGGGTTGGAGGTGCTCTGCGACTGGATCTTCTTCATGGCCTGGATCAGCGCCTTCGGGCCGCCGGCATAGCCGATGCGCCAGCCGGTCATGGCGTAGGCCTTGGACACGCCGTTGAGCACGATGGTGCGGTCGTACAGGTCCGGGCAGGCATTGAGGATGTTCACGAACGGCCCCGCGTCCCAGCGAATGTGCTCGTACATGTCGTCGGTGGCGACCAGTACGTCCGGGTGCCCGCGCAGCACCTCGCCCAGGGCCGCCAGCTCATCCCGGGTATAGGCCATGCCGGTGGGATTGGAGGGGCTGTTGATGACCACCAGCCGGGTGCGCGGGGTGATGGCCGCGGCCAGCTGCTCGGGGGTGATCTTGAAGCGCTGTTCGAGGCCGGCCTCGACGATCACCGGCCGCCCGTCGGCCAGCAGCACCATGTCCGGGTAGGACACCCAGTAGGGCGCGGGAATGATGACCTCGTCGCCCGGGTCGAGCAGGGCCTGGGCCAGGTTGAAGAAGCTCTGCTTGCCGCCGCAGGAGACCAGGATCTGCTCCGGGGCGTAGTCCAGGCCGTTGTCGCGGCTGAACTTGCGGATCACCGCGGCCTTGAGTTCCGGCGTGCCGTCCACGGCGGTGTACTTGGTGGCCCCGGCGCGGATGGCGGCGATGGCGGCCTCCTTGATGTGATCGGGGGTATCGAAGTCCGGCTCGCCGGCCCCCAGGCCGATGATGTCGCGCCCCGCGGCCCGCAGCTCGGCGGCCCGGGCGGTGACGGCGAGGGTGGGGGAGGGCTTGATCCGGGCGACGCGCTGGGCGAGGGTGAGGCTGTCCAAGTGGGTATCCTGACGGTTTCAGCGGTTTCGGGTGCAAACGGCGTGCAATAATACTGCAAGGAGCGCCCCCGGCGCAGCATCAAATGTCAAGGAATCCGCCGACGCGGGGCCTCCGGCCCCGGTACCCGCCCGCAGCCATGAACAAGCCACTGCAGATTGCCACCGATCTCGAGCCCGCCGGCGACCAGCCCGCGGCCATCGAGGCCCTGGTCGACGGCCTGGAGAGCGGGCTGGCGCACCAGACCCTGCTCGGGGTCACCGGCTCGGGCAAGACCTTCACCATCGCCCATGTCATCGAGCGGGTGCAGCGGCCGACGCTCATCCTCGCCCCCAACAAGACCCTGGCCGCCCAGCTCTACGGCGAGTTCCGCGAGTTCTTCCCGCACAACGCGGTGGAGTATTTCGTCTCCTATTACGACTATTACCAGCCCGAGGCCTATGTGCCCTCCTCGGACACCTACATCGAGAAGGACGCCTCGGTCAACGAACACATCGAGCAGATGCGGCTGTCCGCCACCAAGGCCCTGCTGGAACGCAAGGACGCCATCATCGTCGCCACCGTCTCCGCCATCTACGGCCTCGGCGACCCGCGTGCCTACCTGAGCATGGTGCTGCACCTGGTGCGCGGCGAGCAGGCGGACCAGCGCCGGATCCTGCGCCGGCTGGCGGAGCTGCAGTACACCCGCAACGACGTCGAGCTGCATCGCGGCACCTACCGGGTCCGCGGCGAGGTCATCGACATCTTCCCAGCCGAGTCCGAGCGCGAGGCGGTGCGGATCGAGCTGTTCGACGACGAGATCGACGGCATCGCCTGGTTCGATCCGCTCACCGGCGAGATCCTGCGCCGGGTGCCCCGCATCACCATCTACCCCAAGACCCACTATGTGACTCCCCGGCAGACGGTGCTGGATGCGGTCGAGCAGATCAAGCGGGAACTCAAGGCGCGGCTCGAACAACTGCGTGCCAATGACAAGCTGGTCGAGGCGCAGCGCCTGGAGCAGCGCACCCAATTCGACATCGAGATGATGCTGGAGCTGGGCTACTGCAACGGCATCGAGAACTACTCCCGCTACCTGTCCGGCCGCCAGGCTGGCGAGCCGCCGCCCACCCTGTTCGACTATCTGCCGGCCGAT
Organism: Thiohalobacter sp.; assembly: GCF_027000115.1. Lineage (NCBI taxonomy): Bacteria > Pseudomonadati > Pseudomonadota > Gammaproteobacteria > Thiohalobacterales > Thiohalobacteraceae > Thiohalobacter > Thiohalobacter sp. Next base: position 65,931 of record NZ_JALTON010000017.1, read on the forward strand.
GCGCTGCTGGTCATCGACGAATCCCATGTCACCATCCCCCAGCTCGGCGGCATGTACCGCGGCGACCGCTCGCGCAAGGAAACCCTGGTCGAGTACGGTTTCCGCCTGCCCTCGGCCCTGGACAACCGCCCGCTGCGCTTCGACGAGTTCGAGCGGCTGGCGCCGCAGACCATCTTCGTCTCCGCCACGCCGGG
>NZ_JALTON010000018.1 GCF_027000115.1 Thiohalobacter sp.
CAGTTGGCAGGGGGCGTGGGGGAGGCTGGGCGCCAGAATCCGGTATCCGGAATTCAGGCACCGGAACCGGGCTCACGCCCCACGCCTCACCCCCCACTGCTACAATCCCCGCCCATGTCCGCCGTCGCTCTCCCCTCCGATCGCAGCCGCTTCGCCCCCCGCTACTGGCCTACCTGGGCTGGGCTGGGGCTGGGCCGGATCGTTGCCGGCCTGCCCTACCCCTTGCAGATGGGGATCGGGCGCGCGCTCGGCAGAATGGCCTTCCACCTGGCCCGCGAGCGCAGGCACATCGCCACGACTAACCTGGCGCTGTGCTTTCCCGACCGCGATGCGGCCGAACGCGAACGCCTGCTGCGCGCCCACTTCGAATCACTGGGCATGGGGGTGGTGGAGACGGCCATGAGCTGGTGGACACCGGCCGCGAGGCTGTCGCGACTGGCACGGGTCGAGGGCCTGGAACACCTGCAGCACGCGCTCGAACGCGGGAAGGGCGTCATCCTGCTCAGCGCCCATTTCACCACCCTGGAAATCGCCGGTCGTCTGCTGGCCCTGCAGGCGCCCTTCCATGTGCTCTATCGCCCGCACAAGAACCCCGCCTTCGAGGCCGTCATGCGCAAGGCAAGAGAGCTGCACTTCGAAAAAGCCATCCGCCGCGACGACATGCGCGGTTTCCTGCGCAGCCTCAAGGGCAACATGCCGGTCTGGTACGCACCCGACCAGAACTATGGCCGCGAACACAGCATCTTCGTCACCTTCTTCGGCGTGCCCGCCAGCACCATCACTGCCACCCATCGGCTGGCACGGATCAGCGGCGCGCCCGTGGTACCCTTCTTTCCCGAACGCCTGCCGGACGATGCCGGCTACCGGCTGCGCATCCTGCCGGCGCTGGAGAGCTTCCCCGGCGACAACGAAGCCACCGACACCCAGCGCATCAACGACCTGATCGAGACCGAGGTGCGACGCATTCCGGAGCAGTACCTTTGGGTACACCGGCGATTCAAGACCCGGCCCGGGAAACTGCCCAGTCCGTACAAGACATGAGCCGAAGCATCCTCGTTGTCACGCTCAGCAACATCGGCGACGCCATCATGACTACGCCGGTCCTTGAGCGCCTCCACCAGCTTTATCCCGAGGCCTCTGTCGATCTGGTTGCCGATCCCCGCTCCAGTGCGCTGTTCGAGCACTGCCCCTACCGGGGGCACATCTTCCTGAAGGAGAAAAGGCTCGGCTGGCGCGGCACGCTGGCGCTGGTTCGGAGATTGCGCAAGAGACGCTATGACCTGGTGGTGGATCTCCGCACCGACGGCCTCGCCCTGCTGTTGCGTTCCCGAAAGCGGTTGCTCAAGTGGGGAAGAAAGCCCCTCGGCCCGCATGCCGTGGAAGACCTGATTTCGATACTCCGTCCGATCGACCCCGAGGGGCGCATTCCCCCCGCGCGGGTATGGCCGGGCCCCGAGGGCGAGGCCCGCGCATCGCGGCTGCTCGAGGGAAGCCGGGGCTCACGCTGGCTGGCACTGGCCCCCGGCGCCAACTGGGAACCCAAGATCTGGCCTGCGGACCGGTTCGCGCAACTTGCCAATGCCCTGCGTCGGCACTGGGATGACTGCATCCTGCTGGGAGGCGACGGGGACCAGGCGCGCTGTCAGGCGGTGGCCAAGGCCATCGAGGGCCCCACCCGGAATCTCTGCGGCAAAACCGACCTGCCGACAGCCGCAGCCGTCGCGAGCCGCTGCGTGTTACTGGTGGGTAACGACTCGGGCCCTGGACATCTTGCCGCCGCGGCCGGCACCCCGACCCTGACCCTGTTCGGCCCCGGGCAGCCGACGCGGTATCACCCATGGGGACAACGGAGCCGCTGGATAGCCGCACCGGACCGACGACTGGAGTCGCTGACGGTGGAACAGGTATTGGTGGAGGCCGAGGCCGCTCTGAGCTCATGACAGACAGCATCCAGATACTCGGCAGCCGGCACGGCGGTGGCGCCGAACGGTTCTTCGTCCGGCTGGTCACCGCGCTCAATGCACGGGGACATCGCGCCCTGGCGGTCGTACCGCCCGAGAGCTGGGCGGCGCGAAAACTGCCGGACGAAGTGCCGAAACAGCATCTACGGATGCGGAGCATCTGGGACGTCGCCGCCCGACTCGGTATCAGGAAAATCGTCCGCCGCGAGCGCCCGCCGATCGTGCAGACCTGGCTTGGTCGCGCCACGCGCCTCACCCGGCTGCCGGCCAACGGCAGCCCGGTCCACGTCACCCGGCTGGGCGGCTACTACAAGCTCAATGGTTACCGGCATGCGCATGCCTGGGTCGGCAACACGCGGGGGATCCGAGACTACCTGTTGCAGGCCGGACTGCCGGAAACACGCATTTTCCACATCGGCAACTTCATCGAGCTTCCGCCGGCCCTGCCCGTCTCCGAATGCATGGCCTTCCGCGCCCGGCACGACATACCGTGCGATGCATGGCTGCTGCTTTCCATCGGACGCCTGCATCCCTGCAAGGGCTTTGCCGATCTGATCGACGCCCTCTCGGCGTTGCCCACGCAGCACCAGGGCCGCCCGCTGCATCTGGCCATCGCCGGAGACGGCCCCTTGCGCGAGGCGCTGCACGCCCATGCCGCAGCGTCACCCGCGGCCTCCAGAATCCACTGGCTCGGCTGGATCGATCAACCCAACCTGGCGCTGCAGGCCGCCGATCTCTTCGTCTGCCCCTCGCGGGAGGAGGCGCTGGGGAACGTCATCCTGGAGGCCTGGGCGAACCGGGTACCGGCCGTCGCCACCCGCACTGCCGGTGCGACGGAGCTGATCGAACCGGGCGTCTCGGGCCTGCTCTGCGACATCGGCGCGCCGAGCGATCTGGCAGGCAAACTCGGAGAAGCGCTGGCCATGACCGAAGGCGAACGCGATGCCATGATCGCCGCCGGCCGCAGGCGCATCATCGAGGCGCATTCCGAGGAGGCCATCGTCAATGCCTATCTGGATCTGTATCGAAAATTGAGCAGCAGTCCGGATCCTTCCTGATCCGGTCGAACACCTCATCGACCGAAATATCATTCAGGCAAAGGTGGCCCCGCCGGGCAGGACAGGTTCCCAGGTAACAGGGACTGCAGTCGACCTTATGAACCAGCACCCGGGCCTCCTGCCCCAGGGCATGGTGACGCCGCCAGTCGGTCGGCCCGAACAGGCTGAACACGGGAATCCCCGCGGTGGACATCACATGCATCGGTCCCGAATCGCCGGTGACCGCAAAGGCCGCCAGGCGGGACAGGGCCGCAAGTTCGATGACGCTGAGCGCATCGCTTGCATCGGTGCCCACCACGGAGGCCAGCCGCGCATTCAGCGCCCGCTCCGGTCCGCCACCTACCCAGACCACGTCGATGCCCGCCGCATCGAGGCGTCGACCCAGCGCGGCAAAGTTTTCTTCGGGCCAGCGCTTGGAAACCCAATTGGCGCTGGAGCCGGCATGCAACAGGGCCAGCGGGCGTCCACCCAGGCCCCGCGCCGCCAGCCACTGCCGACCGGCTGCCTCGGCGGCCGCATCCAGCCACAGGCGTGGGCGGGGATCCACCTGCGGGATGCCGGCGCTGGCAAGCAGCGCCGCGAGGCGCACGAAGATGTGCGCGGAACGATCGTCCTCGCGGGGACGCACATTGTAGATGCCGCCGGGCGACCGCCCTACACGCCGCGCCGCACCGCTCAGCGCCACCATCAAGGCACTGCGATCCGAGTTCTGGAGATCATAGATGCTGTGGAATCGGTGGCGGCGAATCCATGCCAGCGACGCGCTCATGGCACGAACACCCTTGCGCGGAAAGGCCACCACCCGCAACCGCGGATGGCCGGCAAAAAGCGGCGCGAACGCGGGTGCGGTGAGCAGGAATATTTCCTCCTCAAGGTGGTGCCGAACAATCGCCTCGATGAAGGGGGTACTGACAATGACATCTCCCAGCGCACCAAGCTTGATGATCAGTATCCCCCGGTGGCCCCGGCGGCTCACGGATCGCCTCGCGCCATGCAATCATCTCCCGGCGGATGTCTCATTCGCCACCCGCCGTCGCGACGCCGCGGCCCCGCGCCACCCCGAGCCGTGTCTCCAGGCAGAGATATTCCAGCGCACCCAGCAGGACAAACATGTAAAGGCTCAGTTGTCTGGAGGCATAGGAAAAGCTGAACAAGGCGGCCACCAGCAGCGCGGCCACCGCCGCAAGCAGGGCCGCCGCCAGCCTGCGTTGGCGCTCGTTACCGAAACGCACGGCGCGCAAGCCATGGACGATGCCGACACCGACAAAGCCGAGCAATGACAACAGCCCGAACCAGCCTGTCTCATACCATGCGTCCATGAGAAAATTGTGCAGATGGCCCACCGCATGGCCGGGCTCAACCTCCAGCGCCTCGCGAGAATAGCCGATCTGCCCCATCCCCACCCCGAAGGCAAGCGACTCGGGCGGGTGTGCAACCGCCTGGCGCCAGATTTGCGTCCGGCCACTGGTGAACCGGTCCAGGGTCACCCACCCGTCGCCCCCGTCGCCCAGGTGCAACGCACGGAAAAAGCCCTGCCCGGACAGGACGACGCCCGCTAGCACCACGGCACCCGCAACCATCACCGCCCGTCCCGACCGCCAGCGCATGCCGAGCATCAGGTACACCACGCTCATCACCCCGAGCGCCGCCAGCGCCGCACGCCCCTGCGAAAACACGATATAGCCAAGCACCAGCAAGAACAGGGTGACCTGTGCCACCCGGCGCAACCCCGCCCGGGGCAGGGACGCGAGCCACAGCAGCACCAGGGGCGTCAGGAAGGGCAGATTGTCCTCCTTCATGTGCTGGGTGGGCTGGAAACCGGGCTCCGCCATCTGCAATGGCAACAGGAGATAAAGCAACAGCACAAGGGCGAGTCCCGAGGCACCCCAGACCGCCAACAGGCGAGAGCCCGCCTCGGGGACACGCTGCAACGCCATCAGGGTCAGCGGGAAGGCCAGGGTGTGCAGCGCATAGACCAGCCAGTTCTTGAAACTGTCCGCTCTGTCCGGCGCCTGGAGAACGCTTGCCAGGAATGCAACCAGCAGAAGGCCATAGGCAGCCGCGGACACCCGGCTCCATCGCGGGGGGTGGCGCAGCAGCACAAGCAGCCCCCAGAGCACATAGATCCCCGCCAGACTGTTGAACAACCCGCGCCCGCCGACCTGGGCCAGCGGGAACAGGGCAGGCATCAGCCAGCCGTGTTTCAGAAACTGCCTGTCCAGTGCGTTCATCAACATTCCGTTTTCCCCAACGTCTTCACCACGGCCGCCGCGACCCGCGCCACCCCGATGCCCGCCATGCCCGCTTCTCCGTCGCCCTGCTCCGGCAGCACGCACTGGATCCTGGCGGAGTGCGTCAGAGGCGGTGAAGCACCGAAAAGCCCGATCGCCGGGGTCCCGACCGCGGCCGCCAGGTTGAGCACACCGGTATCGTTGCCCACATAGACGTCACACGCGGCGAGCAAGGCCGCGACTTCGTCTATGGACCTGTCGGTAACCCGGACGAGACGTTCCCGTGGGTTACCGGAGGCGGCGACGATCTCGCCGGCAAGACCCGATTCGTTCGTCCCTCCCACCAGGAACAGGGTACCGGGCAGATGCCCGGCGAGGCGGGCAAACCGCGCGGCACCCCACTGCTTGTCCGGCTCGCTGCTGCCGATACCCAGGGCGATCCAGGGCCTCGCCAGTCCGGAAAGCGCCGCCTGCATTCTTGCCTCCAAGGCATCCGCCACCGGCAATACGGGTTCGCTTTCCGACTGCGGCAACCCCTTCGCCGCGAGCAACAGACGCGCCTTTTCGATCGGATGTCGCCGGCGGTCACCCGCGCCGAGTCCGGGTTCGCTCAGCCACAACCGCTGCATGCCGAAGCCGAAACCGACGCGCCTGGGGATGCCGGCCAGCCAGCAGGCAAGCGCATAACGCGCGCTTTGGTGAAACAGCCAGACTTCGTCGAAACTGCGCCGGCGAAGATCCCCGGCCAGCCGCCACAGGCCGCCGAGTCCTCCGTGACGCCCTTGCCGATCGAGCCACAGCACTTCTCCGATGGCCGGGTCCGCCGCCAGGAGCCGGTCTGCCAGGCTGCGCCGCTTGGTCAGCAGGGACACCTGACCACCCCGGGCCCGGCCCGCCACCGCGTGAATGGCCGGCAAATGCCAGACCATGTCTCCGATCCCCGGCAGCGGCTGGATCAACAACACCCGGGGCAAGGCCGGGCCGTCACCCCCTGCGCTCATGCCGCCCCCCCGTGTCATCCTCGCCGTGCCCGACAAGTTCAGCATACAGTTTGAGGGTATCCGCGACCATGCGCGCAAGGGTGAAGGGATGGTCCCGGGGTACGGGTTCCGGCCTCAGCAACAGCTCGGAGACCCGCTTCTCTGCTGCCGCCAGATCTCCCGCTGCCACCTTGCCGACCGGATAGAGTTTCTCGAGCACCTCTCCGACGCCTCCCTCTGCATAGCCTACGACGGGAACGCCCAGACTCAGTGCCTCAAGCACTGTCCGCCCGAAGGACTCCGGCCGCCGGGAGAGGGACAGCACCAGATCGGAAGCGGCGTAGATTTCGCGCACGTCACCGCGCTGCCCGAGAAAGCTGACGCGATCCTCGAGGCCAAGATCAACGACCCGCTGGCGCAATGCCCTGGCATAGGCCGCACGACCGGGTTCCTCGCCACCCACGATCAAGCCATGCACATTCAGCCCTGTCGCGCGCAGCCGGGAAATCAGCTCGATGAAATCCTCATGCCCCTTCAGGCGGCTCAGACGCCCCACCATGCTCAGGACATGGCGTTCGAGCAGGTGAGGCGCATCCCGGTACCATGCCTCGGGCGGTCTGTAACCGTAGGGAAATGCTCGAGGGTCGACACCCCGGGGTATGACGCGCAGTCGCGCGGAATCGACCCCGGGGTAGTTGTTCAGCACATAGTCGCGCGCCGTCTCGGACACACAGATCACGCGCTCCCCCCGCGTCATCACCCCACTGTAGCGATTGACCGAATACAGGCCGTGCACCGTGGTGATGAAACGTGGGCGGACGCGGGGATCCATGCCCCGCCAGGCGAGCCAGGCGATCCAGGCCGGCATCCGCGACCGTACATGCAGGATATCCACCCGCTGCTCCGCCAGAAATCGCCGCAACCTCGGCACCAGGCGCAGGCTCCACGGCGACTTGCGGCCGACCGACCACGGGTAATGCTCGCTGCCCTCCTCGACCAGCCGCTTGACCAGCCGCCCGCCCCCCGACATCACCAGCGAACGGTGGCCGGCCTGCACCAGGGCATGGGCCATCTCCAGGGTCCCTCGCTCCACACCGCCCGACTCCAGCGCCGGCAGCATCTGCAGTACCCTGAAGGGGCGGCTCATGCCCGCAGCTCCGGCCAGCGCGCCAACACCGCATCCGCCACCCGGCCCGCCTCGTCCAGCGGCTCGGCGGGCAACCGCAGGGGCGCGCCGGCCTGCCAGGCTGCGAAGGGGGTAACCAGGCCGTCGGCGACCAGCCGGTCCAGGCCGCGCACCAGCCGCCCCTGGCGGCGCCGCGGCAGGGACAGCAGGCCGACGGCGGCGCCGGCGCTGAGCGCCTCGTGGATCATGGAGACGCTGTCCTCGGTCACCCACACCTCCGTCGCCGCCGCCAGCTGCTCCGGCAGCCAACCGGGCGCCGTATCCTGCCAGTGCACGCGACGCACGGCGTCCGGCAGCGGCAGTTCATCCAGATACCCCGCGGGCGTGCGCCGGGAATCGGCAACCGTCCAGTCCCGTGCCGGCGTGGCCGCGGTGACGGCGGCAATCTGCTCCGCCAGTGCCGCACCATCCCAGCCGTGATGCGCCGAGGGTCCGCCGACCAGGATCAGGCCCTGGCGCGGGTCCTTGACCGGTGCCGGCCGCACCCGGTTGAGCACCCCGCGCGTCACCAGCACCTCGCCCGACGGCAGCGGATCGTGGCCCGGTACCACGCACAGGTCAAACCAGCGACCGGGCAGGGAGGGGCGCATCAGCACCAGTGCCCGGCCGCCGACGGCGCGGCGCAGAGCCAGCAGGCCGAGATGGGTGGCGTGACCGGCGCCGACCAGCAGGTCGGGCCGCGGCAGGGCGGCCAGTCGCGCAGGCAGACGACCCCACAATGCAGGAATCAGTTCGGAAAGGGACAGCGGCCGGGTGTCGTGCGCCGAGACCGGCGCGCGGCGGCCAAGGGCCTCGACCAGTCCGGCGCTCTGGTTCTCGTGCCCCGGCTTGCCGTCGATGATGCGCCAGACGATCAAGGGCAGAGGGAAGATGCAAGAGACAAGATGCAAGCAGGGGCGCGCCCGGTCCCTTGCGACCTGTATCTTGTATCCCGCATCTTGTTTCTACCTCTTCAGAACATACTCGGCGCCGCAATAGGGACACTTGGCATGGCCCGTCTCCTCGATGGGCAGGAAGACGCGCGGGTGCATGTTCCACAGCTCGGTGTCGGACAGCGGACAGTGCAGTGGCAGATCGGCCGCGGTCACCTCGTAGACATTGTCGGCGTTGGGGGTGCGGGTGGCACCGGCCGAAGGGTTCGCTGTGTCGGGATTAGGCATGATTGTCTCCGAGAGTGGGAAAGCCGGAATCCGTTTGCGCACTTCCCTGATGGGCACGCTTCGCTTTGCCCATCCTACCTTATTTCTGACTCCTGACTTCTGACGCCTCCCCCTGCCTCACCGGCGTCAGCCACTCGGGATGCACCTGGTGCCGGCCGTGGACCACGTCGAAATAGAGCTTCTGCAGCATTTCGGTCACGGGCCCGCGGGTGCCGCTGCCGATGGGCCGGTTGTCCACCTCGCGGATGGGCGTGACCTCGGCGGCGGTGCCGGTGAAGAAGGCCTCGTCGGCGATGTAGACCTCGTCGCGGGTGATGCGCTTCTCGCGCACTTCCAGCCCCTGCTCGGCGGCCAGGCGCAGGATGGTGTCGCGGGTGATGCCTTCCAGCGCGGAGGTCAGGTCCGGGGTATAGAGAATGCCGTCGCGCACGATGAAGATGTTCTCGCCACTGCCCTCGGCCACGAAGCCGTCGACATCCAGCAGCAGGGCCTCGTCATAGCCATCGCGCAGGGCCTCGTTAAGCGCCAGCATGGAGTTCATGTAGTTGCCGTTGGCCTTGGCGCGGCACATGGTGATGTTTACATGGTGGCGGGCGAACGAGGAGGTCTTGATGCGGATGCCGTTGCGCATGTTCTCCTCGCCCAGGTACGCACCCCACTCCCAGGCGGCGACGATGACGTGCACCTTCAGATTGTCCGCGCGCAGGCCCATGCCCTCGGAGCCGTAGAAGGCCATGGGACGGATGTAGGCGGAGGCCAGGCCGTTCTCGCGCACGACGGCAAGCTGCGCCTCGTTCAGCGTCCCGGCATCGTACGGCATGGGCATGTTGAGAATGCGCGCCGAATTGAACAACCGCCGGGTATGATCCTCCAGCCGGAAGATGGCCGTACCGCGCTCGCCCTGGTAGGCGCGCACGCCCTCGAACACGCCCATGCCGTAGTGCAGGGTGTGGGTCAGCACATGGGTGGTGGCCTCGCGCCAGGGAACCAGTTCCCCGTCATACCAGATGACGCCGTCTCGATCGGCCATGGACATGATCAGCAATCCTCGATGTCTGTTGTCCCGGATTCCGGATTCCGAGTCCTGAATCCTGTCTTCTGAATTCTGAATCCCGCATCCCGGGCTGCCGGCTACGCACTTCCGCTTCCGATCAGCCGTTCCCACACCGCCCGCACCCGCTTGCGCTCGGCACGGAACTCGCTGTCGGGCACCCGGGCCGGCTGTTCCTGCAGGGTCAGCTGGTGCAGGCGGCGGCGGTAGGCACGATAGGCGTCGGCCAGGGCCCCGGCATCCGCGGGCGCAATCAGCCCGTGGGCGGCAAGCCCCTCGAGCAGGCGGATGTTGTCGCTGAATCGCACCAGATCGGGGTGATCGTGGGCCCAGCGCAGGATACTGTATTGCACCACAAATTCGATATCCGCGATACCTCCGGCCCCCTGCTTGAGATCGAACCGACCGGGGCCGGCGCGATCCAGCTCGGCACGCATGCGGGCCCGCATGTCCCGCACCTCGGCCGCCAGCCGGACCGGATCGCGCGGCTGGCACAGGACCTCGCGGCGGATCTGTGCAAAGGCCGCCACCGCCGATGCGTCGCCGGCCACCGGGCGGGCACGGACCAGGGCCTGGTGCTCCCAGGTCCAGGCCTCCTCGCGCTGGTAGTCGGCGAAGGCGTCCAGCGCCGTCACCAGCAGCCCCGAGGCCCCGCGCGGGCGCAGCCGCATGTCGACCTCGTAGAGGTCGCCGGCCGGCGTGGCCGTGCTCAGCATGTGAATGATGCGCTGGCCCAGCCGGGCGAAAAACACCGGCGCATCCAGCGGCCTCGGCCCGCGGGTACGCGCCGTGTCCGGTACCGGCTCGTGCAGAAACACCAGATCCAGGTCCGAGCCGTAGCCCAGCTCTATGCCCCCCAGCTTGCCGTAACCGACGATCACGAAGCCCGCCGGCCGCGCCCTGGCGCCCGCACCGAGCATGGGCTCGCCATGGCGGGCGGCGAGGTGGGTCCGCGCCAGCGCCAGCACCCGGATCAGCACCACCTCGGCGATGTCGGTCAGATGGTCGCTGACCACCATCAGCGGCGTGGCGCCCACCACGTCGGCTGCGGCCACCCGCAGCACCGCGGCCTGCCTGAAGGTCCGCAGCACGTCCATCTGCTGTTCCAGATCCTCGGCCCCGATGCCCGCCAGCCGCTCGTCCAGCTCGCGCTCCAGTTCCTCGCGTGAGGGCGGGCGATACAGGGTGCGCGGGTCCAGCAGTTCGTCGAGCAAGATGGGATGGCGGGCCAGCTCGGCGGCGATCCAGGGACTGGCCGAGCACAGGCGCACCAGTTGCGACAGCGCCATGGGATGCTCGACCAGCAGGGCGAGATAGGCGCTGCGCCCGCTGATGGCCTCGACCAGGCGCAGCACCCGCGGCAGGGTCTCGTCGGGGTGCGGGGCGTCGCCGACCGCCGCGATCAGCAGCGGCATCAGCCGCTCCAGCCGTCCCCGCCCGCGTGCCCCCAGTTTCGGCGCCATCGCCAGTCGCGACTGCTCCAGCAGCCGCAGCGCCTCGTCGGGCCGGGCGAAGCCTTCGCGGCCCAGAACGGACGCCGCCTCGGTACGTTCCAGGGTACCCTCCCAGACGCCGGCGAGCGGGCCGACCGATTCGGGCGCCGTTTCCTCGGACTGGGGCGCGCTGAACACCTGCTCGAACTGGCCCTGTACGAATCGGCGGTGGCGGTCGAGTTCCGCCTGGAAGCTTGGCCAGTCGGCGAAGCCCATACTCCAGGCCAGCCGCAGCCGCCCCTCTTCGTCCTCGGGCAGGCTGTGGCGCTGCTCGTCGGCCCATTCCTGGAGGTGGTTCTCCGTCTGGCGCAGGAAGCGGTAGGCGCTGGCCAGCCGGCGCGCCGCATAGGCCGGCAGCAGCTCCAGTTCGGCGAGGCGTTCGAGCACCGTCAACAACTGACGCACCCGCAGCCGGGGCTCGCGCCCCCCGCGCACCAGCTGGAAGGCCTGGGCGATGAACTCGATTTCGCGGATGCCGCCGGGACCCAGCTTGACGTTGGCGTCCATGCCGCGCCGGCGCACCTCGCGGCTGATCATGGCCTTCATCTCGCGCAACTGCTCGAACACGCCGAAATCCAGATAGCGGCGATAGACGAAGGGCGCGAGCAGCGCCATCAGCTCGGCATTGGCCTCCGGGTCACCCGCCACCGGGCGCGCCTTGATCATGGCATAGCGCTCCCACTCGCGGCCCTGGGACTGGTAGTAGTCCTCGAGCATGGCGAAGTCCATCACCAGCGGGCCGCTGTCGCCGAAGGGGCGCAGGCGCATGTCCACCCGGTAGACGAAGCCCTCGGCGGTGCTGTCGCCGAGGGCATGGATCAGCTGCTGTCCCAGGCGGGTGAAGAATTCCTCGTGGGTCAGCCCCCGACGCCCCAGGATGCCGGGCTCGGGGTAGGCGAAGATGAGATCGATGTCCGAGGAAAAATTGAGTTCTCGGGCACCCAGCTTGCCCATGCCGAGCACCGACAGCCGCTGCACCCGGCCCTCGCCGTCGCGCGGCGTGCCCAGATCGCGACACTGCCACTCGAACAGCCGTTCCAGGGTGACCGAGATGCAGGCGTCGGCCAGATCGGACAGGTCGCGCAGCACCTCGTCGACGGGCGCCCAGCCCGCCAGGTCGCGCCAGGCGATGCGCACCATCTCGTAGCGGCGCAGCCGGCGCAGCGCCGCCCCCAGCTCGCGCGGATCGCCCACCTCGGCGAGCGCCCCGGCGACGCGCCCGGGGTACTCATCGGCGGCGTAGTCGCCGAGCAGGTCACCGGAATCGAGCAGGCGCTGGAGCAGGTCGGGTTCGCGGCGCAGGCTGGTGGCCACGAACTCGCTGGCGGCGAACACCCGGCCCAGCACTCCCAGGAATTCGCGATGGTCGGGCACGCGTGCACCCGCCTCCGCCGCGGCCTCGCGAAAGGCCTGCCAGCGGAATGCGGTCCCGGCGCGCAGCGCCTCGGGCACCGCCGAGGCAGGATCGAATTCTGTGAGGCTGTTCACAATTTGCGCCTGACTCCTTTCGTCTCAGGAGCTTACCGCGTTTGCGACGCCCGGAACAGGCGCCGGCCCGTTCAAGTCGCCCGCCCGTTCGCCGACATGCTGGAAGACCGCTCGGGCCCGCCGCGCGCTGCCGCATGCCCGCGCGCGGCGGGCCTCAACAACAGCAATCGGGGACGGAGATGGAATTCAAAGACTATCTGAAGATCATGGTCATGAAGGATGCCTCGGACCTCTATCTGAGCACCGGGGCACCGCCGGCGTGCAAGTTCCATGGCCAGCTGAAGGTCATCGAAAAGGCCACCATGACGCCCGAGCGCATCAAGGAGATCGCCTATTCGCTCATGGACGAGGAACAGATCCGCCAGTTCGAGCAGAAACCGGAAATGAACCTGGCCATCTCCGAACACAATGTCGGCCGTTTCCGCGTCAACATCTTCAAGCAGCGCAATTCCATCGGCATGGTGGTGCGCAACATCAAGACCCGGATTCCGAAGTGGCAGGATCTGGGCCTGCCGCCGGTGCTGACCGAGGTCATCATGGCCAAGCGCGGCCTGGTGCTGTTCGTCGGCGCCACCGGATCGGGCAAGTCCACCTCGCTGGCGGCGCTGATCGACTACCGCAACCAGAACTCGGCCGGCCACATCATCACCATCGAGGATCCGATCGAGTTCGTGCACTCGCACAAGAAATCCATCATCAACCAGCGCGAGGTCGGACTGGACACCGACTGCTATGCCGATGCCCTCAAGAACACCCTGCGCCAGGCCCCGGACGTGATCCTGATCGGCGAGATCCGCGACCGCGAGACCATGGAGCACGCCATCACCTTCGCCGAAACCGGCCACCTCGCCATTTCCACCCTGCATGCCAACAACGCCAACCAGGCGCTGGACCGCATCATCAATTTCTTCCCGGAGGACCGGCGCCAGCAGTTGCTGCTGGACCTGTCGCTGAACCTGCGCGCCTTCGTCTCCCAGCGTCTGGTACCCACCACCGACGGCAAGCGCACCGCTGCGGTCGAGGTGCTGCTGGGCACGCCGCTGGTGCAGGATCTCATCCATCGCGGCGAGATCCACCAGATCAAGGAGGTCATGGAGAAGTCCGAGAATCTCGGCATGCAGACCTTCGACAGCGCCCTGTACCGGCTGTACATGGACGGCCGCATCAGCCTGGAGGAGGCCCTGCGCAACGCCGACTCGCCGAACAACCTGCGCCTGCGCATCAATCTGTCCGAGGAGGACGCCGAAGCAAAACTCGCCGCCACGGCCGCCGGCCTCTCCCTGGCCGAGGACGAGGACAACGGCCCGCAGATCGCGGCCACGGGGACGCTGTCTCTGGCAGAGTAGCGGCCGGCGCCCCGCCCATAAAAAAACCCCGGCCGGAGTGGCCGGGGCAAGCCTCACAGGGGTGGAGGAGTACATACCCTGTCAGTCACGCGGGATCGGGACGCCTGCCAGGAAGCCCGACTCCCTGTGCTTCCGCTGTACTTCCATGGACGAGGCCTTTTCACGATTTATTCCCTCGCCTGCCGCACCACCCCACCGCCACGGCACCCTGTGGAATAATGTCCCCACGGCGCCCGTCTATTTCGCAGCGAGACGCCGAACCCTGGGCCATACGGGTAACGATGATGAAACTGGTGAATTTCTTCTGCCGGAGCCAGGAGTTCCGGAAGCGCCTCGAGGGCAACCGGGACCGCCTGTACCGGATCGCGTACTCCTGGTGCCACGATGCTGCCCTGGCGGATGACCTTACCCAGGAAGCCATTGAAAAGGCCTTGAAGAAGAGCGGCCAGCTGCGCGATCCCGGGGCCCTGGACACCTGGCTGTTCAGCATCCTCAACAACTGCTGGCGGGATCACTTCCGGCGCTCGAAGGATACTGTCGATATCGACGAGATCCCCTTCACCAGTGATTCCACGCCGGAAGAGGAAGGCCACAAGCACCAGGTGGTCACGGCCGTCCGTGAGGCGATCGCCACCCTGCCCAACGGTCAGCGCCAGGTCCTGACCCTGGTCGATCTGGAGGGCTGCTCCTACATCGAGGTCGCCAACATTCTCGGCGTCCCGGTCGGCACTGTCATGAGCCGCCTGTGCCGGGCCCGCCGCGCCCTCAAGGCGCGACTCATCGACTCCGAACTGGCGCCCGGGACAAGCGTAACCGAGCCGCAGAACCATCGGATCCGGAGGATCAAGTGATGACGCTCGATCGAAGCATCTCGGAAGAGCATCTCAACGCCTTCGTCGACAACCAGCTCGACGCAGACGAAAAGAGCCGTATTCTCGGCGCCATCAACAGCGACGAGGACCTCAGCCGCCGGGCCTGCGAGGTGCGGCGCCTGCGCGAGCTGGTCCAGCATGCCTACGATTACCCCCCCCGACCGGCCCGCGAGCACCTGGCGACCCGGCGGGCGAACCCCTGGATCCAGGGCGTCGCCGCCATGCTGCTGCTGGCGCTGGGTGCCCTGATCGGGTGGGTGGGCCATGGCCAGCGGACACCCGAGGCGGCACTGCAGACCCAGGCCATGTACCTGGACGAGGAAAAGGCCTTCCAGACCGCCAGCATCGCCGAGGCGCCGGTGGCCCGGAACGGTCGCAAGATCCTGCTGCATCTCAGCAGCGGCGATCCGCAGAAGATCGAGGAGGCCCTCAACACCGCCGAGGGCCTGCTGCGCACCTACCGCGCCAAGCACCTGCCGGTCGAGGTGGAGCTGGTGGCCAACGCCGGCGGCCTGAACCTGCTGCGTGCCGACGTCTCGCCCTTCGCCGACCGGGTGCGTACCCTGCAGGAGGAATTCGAGAACATCACCTTCCTCGCCTGCCAGACGGCCATGAACCGTCTGCTCCAGCGCGAGCACATGGACAACCTGCCGCCACTGCTGCCGGAGGCGCTGATCACGCCCAACGCCCTCGAGGAGATTCTCACCCGCCTCCAGGAAGGGTGGGTCTATGTGAGCGTCTGAGCCGTCTCGTGGCTCGGACGTTCCGGGGCGCCAAGCATCCAGCGCCCTCTTCGGCCGACTGGCCCGGCCCGCGTCGGATAACGCGAATTGATGCAACCCCAAATACTTGATCTTTTCACTCAGGATCTATATATTAGAATCCACTTATAACCTTATACAGGATTCAGGAGGTCGACATGAGTGGACTGATCGCCAATTTCCCCGCTGACGGCGTGGTAACCGTCAATCGCGTGATTCTGAAGCCGGAGTACACGGTGGATGATCTTCAGGAGCGCGTGGCCCTGTTGTGTGAAAACGTCAAGACCTACCATTCCGACACGGGTTTCGTGGGCGGCTTCGTGTGCCTGAACAGCGGTGCTGTATCCAACGAGGGCTCGACCGTGGGCCAGGCCGTGGAAAGCCCGCTGAAGGGCAAGGAAGCGCTGATCGTGACCTTCTGGAACAGCTTCGAGGATCACGAGGCGTCTCACCGCAGCGAAACCTTCCAGCCGCTGTTCCGGAAGGTGCTGGAGCTGTGCGAGAACGGCAACGAGGAAATTGCCTACGAAATGCTGTGGTCGGGCAAGGCCTATGACCCCGAGGCCGCAAAGGCCGCGCGCGAGGCCAAGGAGAAGTACGCCGCCGCCTGATTCACTGGCACAGCAAAAGAAAGGGCGGGCCCTGCAAGGGGTCCGCCCTTTTTCATTGGCCGTCCCTGGTGCAGTATGCGGGTTCAGGCCCCGGCCGCCGTCCAGGCCCTGACGCCGTCGGTGGCCCGCCGGCCGGGACCACCGCGACGTTCGGCGGCTGTGCGCCGCTCGTCGCCCTGCGGCACCATCGCCGCCAGCTGCCGCCGGTCGCCGCAACGGCGGCGATCGCTGCGCCGGCGCCGTTCCTGCGGTGCCTCATGGAAGCGGAACGGCACCGACTGGGCCGCACCCAGCCGGGTCATGATGAAGGGCACCGGAAACACCTCGATGTATTCCTCGGGCAAGGCGGTCAGCCGCGCCTTGAAGGCATCGGGCGCGAACAGCATGGGGATGATGTTGTTGTAGTAGGCGGCCTTCGGCGTCATGCGCAACAGGTCGCCGTCCCAGCCGACGAAATCCAGCTCGGCCAAGGCCCGGATCAGGTGGCCATACACCTCGGCGATGTCCACGCCATACTTGAAGGCCAGCTCGTTGCGGCTGACGCAGGTAAAGCGCAGCTTGCTCGTCAGTTCGCGGCAGAAGTCCAGCTCCGGGTCCAGTCGGTCGATGGTCGCCACCGGGATGCGGCCGGCATCGATCGCCTCGTAGTAGGACTTGAGGCTGCCGATATTCTGATAGGGCGTGGCGGGCGCGTAACCCTGGGCGTTGAGCCCCAGACCCAGCAGCGGCAGGTTGTCCCAGCGCCGGACCTGATGGGTATAGGCCGCGCGTTCGGGGTCGATGAACACGTTCTGCAGCACCGGCTCGAAGCCGTGCCCGGCCAGCAGCCGCTCGGCCCGCGCGAACTGGCGGATCTTGTACTCGTAGAGTTCATCCTTCGGCGGTTCGAAGTTCTGCTTGGTCTGGCTGCGCTGCTTGTCCAGGGCATAGATGGACACGCTGGGCACACCCAGCGCCACGAACCGCTCCAGGGTATCGGTGAGCGCGGCCTCGTCCTCGCCATCGAAGCCGTACATGGTATCGACGTTGACGTTGCCGATGATCTCCACGGCATCGGCCAGCTCGCGTTCGGCCTCGGCCACGGAGTAGTGCCGGTTGAGTCCGGCCAGCAGCCGCTCGTCCAGGGTCTGGATGCCGTAGCTCAGGCGATTCACGCCCCAGCCGCGCAGGCGCTCCAGCTTCTCGCGCCCAAGCGTGCCGGGCGCGGCCTCGATGGTGATCTCGGCGTCGGGCGCCAGATCGAAGCGCTCGTGCAGGGCAGTGAAGATACGTTCCAGCAGGGCATCGTCGAGAAAGGTCGGGGTGCCACCACCGAAGTAGATGGACTCGCAGGTCTGGCCTGCCATCACCTCGCGGTACATCTCCATCTCGCGCAGCAGATAGCCGACATATTCCGCGGCCCGGTCGATGCCCTTGCCGGGCAACACGGCGTAGTAGCAGAACTTGCACAGAGTCTTGCAGAAGGGGCTGTGCAGGTAGATGGCGTAGCGGTCGGGAATGATGGAGGTGCCGCTGAACAGCTCGGCGGCTGTTTCCGGTGCCGCCGACTTGCCCAGCAGCGGCGGCGGAAAGCTCCAGTCGAAGCAGGGGAAGAAATCGTTCTGGATCCTGAGCAGGGGGGTGAGGCGCTCCTTCAGCGTCTCCAGGTCGGCGCGCAACAGCCCTCCGCTCTCCGCCCCGACCTCATGGGCGCCAATGTATCTCGACTTCTTGTTGAAACAATCGCTGTAGTGCTGCATACATCCTCCTTGGTGCTTCCAGCCTCGGTGATCATCATGCGGGCTACCGCGCTCGCCACACGGCCAGCGGCTGCACCAGCGGCGGCTGGCCGTTGTCGTAGACCCATGAATCGACCACGAACTGCCGGCCACTCCCACGCTCCTGTATCTGGGCCGCCCAGTGCTGGTCGAACAGCAGTGGCGCCCGATAGGCAGGCGCCACGACACGATGCCAGGTCAGCCATCCGGCGGCCTCGAAGGCACGCAGGAAGGCCGTGGTGTTGGTCGATTCGTCGATGCAGTCCAGCCGCCCGGGGCGCTCGGCATCGAAGGGATTGCCGCCCCGGTCCCGGCCCAGCGGGGTGCGCCGGCCGGCAATCATTTCCATGTAGGCGATGGCGACGCGGATACGCTCGCGCTCGGCCGCCGCGCTGGCCGTCGGCGGGCGGAACAGATCGGCGAGCACGGCCCACTGGGCCGGCCCGGGGCGGAAGTCGGCGCGCCGGGCGCATCCGTAGTCGAAGCACAGGGAGAACCGAGGCGGTTCGGCGGCACTCGCCACCGTGGCCAGCGACAGCCCGATACCGGCCAGCCATGCCGCCCAATGGGTCGAGCTGCCTCTTGCGCCCATGGAATCAGACAGCCCGACACGGAAGGCTGTCTGCGAGGACTTCGGGCGAGGTCGCGCGCACCTCGTCACTGGCGGTGTCGTCCATGGCGCCAACCCTCTGCAGCAAAAGCCCCCCTCGCCCTATTAGAACCTGGATCCGAAATCTGGCCGCAGCCCACCCTGCTGCCCGCGGGCAAGGTCACAAGAAGTGTAGACGGCACCCTGGATTCTTCAAGTATTTCTGACAGATGGCAGGTATTCGTGCGACTTCCCGGATCTGCGCGGCGGACGGAGGTACGCGATCTAGAAATGCGTGTTTCTTGTCCGGGATCAAGGTGGTCCTGCCCAAGAACGGGTTCAATGGCAGAAATCGACGGAGGCCCCGCCATGACCGAACTGCTCAACCTGGCCGCCCTGGCACTGCTCGCACTACTGCTGACCGCGTTCGCGGTGCTGCTGTTCGTTGCCATCATCTTCAATGCCCGCGCCGGCGAACGCTACCGCCAGCGGCTGGCGCAACGCCTGGACAACCTGCGCCTGGGCCGCATGCTGGGTCTGCTTGGCATCGATGCCAACGCCTACCTGCACGAACAACGGGTGCTGGACATCCATCACCACATGAACCGCTGTGAGCACTGCGCCCGCACCGACAGCTGCGACCAACGGTTGGCACGCGGGCAGGTATCCCCGGACGATCTCGACTTCTGCGACAACGAGGCCACGCTCAGGGCGCTCGCGGAGGCGCAGACGCACAGGGAGAAGGCGGCACCCGAGTGAGCGGCCGGGCTCAGGCCAGCCATTCCATGAGATAGAAGATGTACTGCCCCTCGGAGGACTTGGAGGGGCCGACCACCTGCGCCGCATGGCGGTTGCGATCCGGGTCGGCGGCCGCGATGGCCTCGGAGGCAGAATCGAACAGGGTGACACAACCGGCCGGGTAACGCTTGCGATTGCGACGCGGCGTCTGGATGACGGCAAAGCGAACGCCGGAAACCTCGGTTTCCGGATCCGGCGGCACGAATCCCTGCAGACTCACGATACGCTCTCCGGGGCGCGACGAGCCCCGATCATGGCGCGTTTGCCCCCGCCATGCAACGCGTCCATGCGACAATGGGCACATGGACGCCGAAACCCACCCCTACGCCCGCCTGCAACCGGACCTGATCCTCGACGCCGTGGAGCAGGCCGGGCACCGCAGCAGCGGCCATCTGCTGGCACTCAACAGCTACGAAAACCGGGTCTACCAGATCGGGCTCGAGGACGGCGGCTTCCTGGTGGCCAAGTTCTACCGGCCCGAACGCTGGAGCGATGACCAGATTCTCGAGGAACACGCATTTGCCACGGAACTGGCCGAACAGGAAATCCCGGTGGTCGCGCCGCTGGCCCATGATGGCCGGACCCTGCTCGAACACGCGGGCTTTCGCTACGCCCTGTACCCGCGCCAGGGCGGGCGCTGGCCCGATCTGGACGACCCGGACAAGCTGCAGTGGCTGGGGCGCTTCCTGGGACGCATCCACGCCGTGGGCAAGGCCCGGCCCTTTCGCTACCGGCCGGCGCTGACCCCCCGGAACCTCGGCCGCGAGTCGGTCGACTGGCTGCTGGCCAGCGGCCTGATACCGGCCCATGTGGAGACGGCCTACGCCACCCTCGCCGAGGATCTGCTGCAGCGCATCGACGCGGCCTGGCAGCGGGCCGGCACGGTCGCCACCCTGCGCCTGCACGGCGACTGCCATCCCGGCAACATCCTCTGGACCGACGGCGGCCCGCACTTCGTCGACCTCGACGACTGTCGCATGGGACCCGCCATCCAGGACCTGTGGATGCTCGCCACCGGCGACCGCGCCGAGGCCAGCCGCGCCCTGTCGGAAGTGGTCGAGGGCTACGAGCTGTTCCGCGCCTTCGACCGGCGGGAACTGCTGCTGATCGAGGCCCTGCGCACCCTGCGCATGATCCACTACGCGGCCTGGCTGGGGCGACGCCGGGACGACCCTGCCTTCCGCCTTGCCTTTCCCTGGTTCCACACCGACCGCTACTGGGAAGAGCACATCCTGCAGCTGCGCGAACAGGCCGCAGCCCTGGACGAACCGCCGCTGGTCATCTGAGATGCCGCTTGCCCAACTACTCGACCGTCTGATCGAACTACTGGAGGCCCACCGGAGTCCACGCCTCGACTGGCTGCGCGAGACGGCCGCACTGCTCGACCGCGACCCCGAGGCCTTCTGGGCACGCCTGAACTCTGCAGCCTTCTGGGGCGGCGCCCACTCGATCGCCAACGAGGCCCTGGCCGACAACCCGGGGCTGGACCCGCTACTGTGGCAGATGCAGATTCGCGAGTTCCGCGAGCTGATGCTGGAGCTGGCCGAAATCCAGCGCAGCCGCGGCGACAGCTACCCTGACATCGAATTCTGGATCGCGGCCTACGACAACTGGAACCAGGCGGGGATCTGAACTCAACTGCCTGCGCCGAGCGGGAGGAGCGCCGAGGATGCCGAGTCGCCGAGTTCGCAGATCGGGTCTTACCAAGACCCTTCCGTGCTTTCAGCGGATTCCGTGGCGCTCTTGCTCGTTATAGGCAACCGTCAACCGGCTACGCGATGCAGGCTGCGCTCCCAGTCCGGGTTGGGCGCATCGCGCCGCAGCCAACGGCTGCGGCCGACCTCGTTCTCGTACCAGCCGCTGTCGTGGCGATTGGGCTCGGCCTCGTAGGCCCACCAGCTGCCATCGGCATCCTGGGCGACCCAGGCCGCCCATTCGGGCAATGGGTCGAAGGCGGGTATTCTTTTCATGCCGGCCACCCCCAGACGAAGAAAGGCGGCCGAAGCCGCCTTTCCTGAAGCACACAACCCGATTCAGTTGACGCGCGGATCCAGCTCGCCGGAGGCGTAGCGGGCGGTCATCTTCTCCAGATCGATGGGCTTGATCTTGGACGCATTGCCGGCCGTGCCGAAGGCCTCGTAGCGTGCCTTGCAGATGTCCTTCATGGCCTTGGTGGAAGCCGTCAGCCACTTTCGCGGATCGAACTCCTTGGGGTTCTCGGCCAGGAACTTGCGCACCGCGCCGGTGGACGCCATGCGCAGGTCGGTGTCGATGTTGACCTTGCGCACGCCGTGCTTGATGCCCTCGACGATCTCCTCGACCGGCACACCATAGGTCTGGCCCATGTCGCCGCCGTAGTTGTTGATGATCTCCAGCCACTCCTGCGGCACGGAAGAAGAGCCATGCATCACCAGATGGGTATCGGGGATGCGGGCATGGATCTCCTTCACGCGCTCGATGGCCAGGATGTCGCCGGTCGGCGGGCGGGTGAACTTGTAGGCACCGTGGGAGGTACCAATGGCAATGGCCAGGGCATCCACGCCTGTTTCCTTGACGAACTGGGCGGCTTCTTCGGGATCGGTCAGCAGCTGCGAGTGATCGAGCTGCTCGTCGGAACCGTGACCGTCCTCTTCGCCCATCATGCCGGTTTCCAGGGAACCCAGGCAGCCCAGCTCGCCTTCGACGGAGACGCCGCCGGCGTGTGCCATCTCGACCACGCGGCGTGTGACCTCGACGTTGTATTCATAGGTGGAAGGCGTCTTCATGTCTTCCATCAGCGAGCCGTCCATCATTACCGAGGTGAAGCCGAGCTGGATGGAACGCAGGCATACGGCCGGGGAAGCGCCATGGTCCTGGTGCACCACGATCGGGATATCCGGATGCTGCTCGGCGGCGGCCTGCATCAGGTGACGCAGGAAGGGCGCGCCGGCGTACTTGCGGGCACCGGCAGAGGCCTGGACGATGACCGGGCTGTCGGTCTCGGCAGCGGCCTCCATGATGGCATGCATCTGTTCCATGTTGTTCACGTTGAATGCGGGCACGCCGTAGCCGTGTTCGGCGGCGTGATCCAGCAGCTGACGCAGGGAAATCAGGGCCATGATGCTCTCCTTGAAATGTTGTCGTTGCGAATGGGTTTCAGGGTCCGGCATCCGGAACAGTGCCCGGGCCGGCCGTCCAGTATCCAAGCCGTGTCGGCGACCGTTCAGCCACCTTCGCGCAGTTCGTGCTCGCCGACGCGCAGAATCTTCATGGCGTTGGTGCCGCCCAGCACGCCTGCCAGGTCCCCCTTGGTGATGATCACCAGGTCGCCATCGCGCACGGCGCCGCGCCGCACCAATTCGTCGATCGCCTCCTTGTTGACCTCGGCATGGTCGGTGGAGGTGACATCGAAGCTGACCGGGTAGACGCCGCGGTAAAGGGTTACTTTTCTACGCGTCTCGACGTGGCGGGTCAAGGCATAGATGGGTATGCCGGAACTCACGCGGGACATCCACAAGGGCGTCGCGCCGGACTCGGTCAGGGCAGCAATCGCCTTTACGCCCAGATGGTTGGCCGTGTACATGGCCGCCTTGGCGATGGCCTCGTCGATGCGCTCGAAGCGGACCCGCTGGCGCCGCTCGGTGGCCATGGCGATGCGCTGGCGCTCCGCGCCCTTGCAGATGCGGTCCATGGCGGATACCGACTTGGCGGGGTACTTGCCGGCAGCGGTCTCGGCCGACAGCATCACCGCATCGGTACCGTCGATGACGGCATTGGCCACGTCGAAAACCTCGGCCCGGGTGGGGATGGGGCTCTCGATCATGGATTGCATCATCTGGGTGGCGGTGATCACCACCCGGTCCATGGTGCGCGCGATCTGGATGATGCGCTTCTGCACCGCCGGCAGCTCGGCGTCACCGATCTCCACGCCCAGATCACCGCGGGCAATCATCACCGCGTCGGAAGCCTCTATGATGCCCTCGAGGTTCTGCATGGCCTCGGCGCGCTCGATCTTGGCGACCACGCCACCGTGACCGCCGGCCTGGCGCAACAGGGTGCGGGCCTCCTCCACGTCCTCCGCGCTACGCGGGAAGGACACCGCCAGATAGTCGGCCTGCATCTCGGCCGCGACCCTGATGTCGGCACGGTCCTTGTCGGTCAGGGCCTTGGCCGACAGGCCGCCCCCCTGGCGATTGATGCCCTTGCTGTTGGACAGCTCGCCACCGACCACCACGCGGCAGTCGACCTCGGTCGCGGTCACGTCCTCGACCCAGAGCACCACCTGACCGTCGTCGAGCAGCAGGGTGTCGCCCCGGCTGACGTCCTCGGGCAACTGCTTGTAGGTGATGCCGACACGTTCCGCAGTACCCTCGTCGGGACTGAGGGTGACGTCGAGCACGAAGCGCGCGCCCTCCTCGAGGACGACCTTGCCCTCGCGAAAACGCTCGATACGGATCTTGGGACCCTGCAGGTCGAACAGCACGCCGACCTGGCGGCCATGGGCCCGGGCCCGGTTGCGCACCGTCTCGCAACGCTTGCGGTGCTCGTCGTGGCTGCCGTGGGAAAAGTTGAGGCGCACGACATCGACGCCCGCCTGGATGAGTTCGTCCAGCGCCTTGGGATCGTCGGTTGCCGGTCCCAGGGTGGCGATGATCTTGGTTCTTCTCAGCATGTATGGTCCGCGGGAAGGCCGGCGGACGGGAATCGCGCCCGCCGGCGACTTCGTTGTCTACTGTTTCGTCTGCTCGGCGCGTTCTTCGAGCATGGCCACGGCCGGCAGCTTCTTGCCCTCCAGGAACTCGAGGAAGGCGCCACCGCCGGTGGAAATGTAGGAGATCCGGTCGGCCAGCCCGTACTTGTCCACCGCCGCCAGGGTATCGCCGCCACCGGCAATGGAAAAGGCGGAGGACTCGGCAATGGCCAGCCCCAGGGTCTTGGTGCCCTCGCCGAACTGGTCGAACTCGAACACGCCGACAGGGCCGTTCCAGACGATGGTTCCGGCCTTCTTCATCATGTCGGCAAAGCGGGCCGCAGTCTCCGGACCGATATCGAAAATCATGTCGTCCTCGGCCACGTCCTCGACCTTCTTCACGGTCGCCTCGGCCGTCTCCGAGAATTCCTTGCCGACGACCACGTCTGTCGGCACCGGTATCTCGCCGCCCTTGGCTGCGGCGGCCTCCATCAGGCGCTTGGCCTCCGGAATGAGATCGGCCTCATAGAGCGACTTGCCGACCGGATGACCGGCCGCGGCGATGAAGGTGTTGGCGATGCCGCCACCCGGGATGAGCTGATCGACCACCTTGGACAGCGAATCCAGCACGGTGAGCTTGGTGGACACCTTGGAGCCGCCGACGATGGCGACCATGGGACGCGCCGGCTCGTGCAGCGCCTTGCCCAGCGCCTCCAGCTCGGCGGCCAGCAGCGGACCGGCACAGGCAACCGGGGCGAACAGGCCCACGCCGTGGGTCGAGGCCTGGGCACGGTGGGCGGTGCCGAAGGCGTCCATCACATAGATGTCGCACAGCGCCGCGTATTTTTTCGCCAGTGCCTCGTCGTTCTTCTTCTCGCCCTTGTTGAAGCGGACGTTCTCGAGCATCACCACTTCGCCGTCGGCGAGCTCGGGGGCCTTTTCCAGATAGTCCTTGATCAGGCGCACTTCCTTGCCCAGCAGGCCGGACAGGTGCTCGGCCACCGGCGCCATGGAGAACTGCTCGTCATACTCGCCCTCGGTGGGACGGCCCAGGTGGGACATGAGCATCACCTTCGCCCCGGCCTTCATGGCGTGCTCGATGGTCGGCAGGGACGCGCGGATGCGCTTGTCGGAGGTCACCTTGCCGTCCTTGACCGGGACGTTCAGATCCTCGCGGATCAGCACGCGCTTGCCGGCCAGATCGAGGTCGGTCATCTTGATCACGGACATCTGTCAGACTCCTTGGATTTCCAGGCTTGAAAACGATCTGCCAAGGCCCGGGCCTTGGCGGATGGTTCTCGCTCAAAGGCAGTGAGGCGTGAGGCGAAGGAGCAGGATCAAACCCCTTCCTGCACCGAACGCCTCACCCCTCACTCACAGCCTTACTTCGCCACGTGACGCACGAAGCGCAGCATGTTGCAGGTGTAGCCGTACTCGTTGTCGTACCAGCTCACCAGCTTGACGAAGGTGTCGTCCAGCGCGATGCCGGCCTCGGCATCGAAGATGGAGGAGTAGCCCACACCGCGGAAGTCGGTGGAGACCACCTTCTCGTCGGTGTAGCCCAGGGTCTCGCTCAGCGGACCGGACTCGGAGGCGGCCTTCATGGCGGCACAGATGTCGTCATAGCTGGCGCCCTTGTCCAGCTCCACGGTGAGGTCGACCACGGAGACGTCCGAGGTGGGCACGCGGAAGGCCATGCCGGTCAGCTTGCCGTTCAGCTCGGGCAGCACCTTGCCCACGGCCTTGGCGGCACCGGTGGAGGACGGAATGATGTTCTCCAGGATGCCACGACCGCCGCGCCAGTCCTTCATCGAGGGGCCGTCGACCGTCTTCTGGGTGGCGGTGGCGGCGTGCACGGTGGACATCAGGCCCCGCTTGATGCCCCACTTGTCGTGCAGCACCTTGGCGATCGGGGCCAGGCAGTTGGTGGTGCAGGAAGCCGCCGAGACGATCTTCTGACCGGCGTAGGTGTCGTGGTTGACACCGTAGACGAACATGGGGGTGGCGTCCTTGGAGGGCGCACTCTGAACCACCTTGCCGGCGCCGGCGTCGAGGTGCTTCTGGCAGGTTTCCTCGGTGAGGAACAGGCCGGTGGACTCGATGACGACGTCGGCGCCGACCTCGTTCCACTTCAGGTTGGAAGGGTCGCGCTCGGCGGTCAGGCGGATCTTCCTGCCATTGACGACCAGGTTGGTACCCTCGACGGCGATGTCACCCTGGAAGCGGCCGTGTACCGAATCGTACTTGAGCATGTAGGCCAGGTAGTCAGGGTCCAGCAGGTCGTTGATGCCGACCACTTCGATGTCGTCGCTGAAATCGCGAGCGATTGCGCGGAACGCCATGCGGCCGATGCGGCCAAAACCATTGATACCGACTTTGATTGCCATTGTCTCACTCCATGCTTTATAGAAATGTTCGCTTCAGAAACGACGGCCGGGGCAACGCTGGCCCCGGCCGTGTATTCGAGGGTCAGAACAGGGATTCGACCGTGTTCACCACATTGTCCACGGTGAAGCCGAATTCCTTGAACAGCTCGCCGGCGGGCGCGGACTCGCCGAAGCGATCCAGACCCACCACCGCGCCGTTCAGGCCCGTGTACTTGCGCCAGTAGTCGGTGACGCCGGCCTCGACGGCGACGCGACGGGTGCAGGCCGCGGGCAGGACGGATTCGCGATAGTCGGCATCCTGGGCATCGAACACATCGGTCGACGGCATGGATACCACGCGCACCTTGCGGCCCTTGCCGGCCAGCGCCTCGGCGGCCTTCACCGCCAGATCCACTTCGGAGCCGGTGGCGATGATGATGGCCTCGGGCTCGCCCTCGCAGTCGCGCAACACATAGCCACCCCGGGCGATGTTGGCGATCTGCCCGGCATCCCGGGTCATGTGCGGCAGACCCTGACGCGAGAACACCAGGCTGGTGGGGCCCTCCTTGCGCTCCACGGCCGCCTTCCAGGCCACGGCGGTCTCCACCGTGTCACAGGGCCGCCACAGCGACATGTTGGGCATCAGCCGCAGGGTGGCGATCTGCTCCACCGGCTGGTGGGTGGGACCGTCCTCGCCAAGGCCGATGGAATCGTGAGTGTAGACGAAGATGTTGCGAATCTTCATCAGCGCCGCCATGCGCAGGGCATTGCGGGCGTACTCGGAGAACATCAGGAAGGTGCCGCCGAAGGGCACGAAACCGCCGTGCAGCGAGATGCCGTTCATCATCGCGGACATGCCGAACTCGCGCACGCCATAGGACAGGTAGTTGCCGTCGGTCACGGTGCGCGTGATCTGCTTCGACTCGCTCCAGCTGGTGAGGTTGGAGGGGGTCAGGTCGGCGGACCCGCCCAGGAACTCGGGCAGCGCCTTGGCATAGGCCTCGATGGTGTTCTGCGAGGCCTTGCGGGTCGCGGGGCTCTCGGCCTTCTCGTCACAGGCCTTGATGAAGTCGCTGGTGATCTGCTCCCAGTTGCCGGGCAGCTCGCCCTTCATGCGGCGCTCGAATTCGGCGGCCAGGTCGGGGAAGGCGGCCTTGTAGGCAGCAAACTTCTCGTTCCAGGCGGCTTCGGCCTTGGCGCCGACCTCGCGGGCGTCCCAGGCGGAGTAGATCTCGTCCGGAATCTCGAACGGCGGGTACTTCCAGCCCAGGTTCTCGCGGGTGGCCTTGATCTCGTCCTCGCCCAGCGGCGCACCGTGGCAGTCGTGGCTGCCGCAGAGGTTGGGCGCGCCATAGCCGATCACCGTCCTGCAGCAGATCAGCGAAGGCTTGTCGTTGACCGACTTGGCCTCGTGAATGGCCTTGCTGATGGCATCGGGATCATGGCCGTCGACATCGCGTACCACGTGCCAGCCGTAGGCCTCGAAGCGCTTGGCGGTATCGTCGGTAAACCAGTTCTCGACATGGCCGTCGATGGAGATGCCGTTGTCGTCCCAGAAGGCGATCAGCTTGCCCAGGCCCAGAGTCCCGGCCAGCGAGCAGGCCTCGTGGGAGATGCCTTCCATCATGCAGCCGTCGCCGAGGAACACATAGGTGTAGTGATCGACGATGTGGTGGCCTTCGCGGTTGAACTGGCCGGCCAGGGTGCGTTCGGCCAGCGCCATGCCCACGGCATTGGTGATGCCCTGGCCCAGCGGGCCGGTGGTGGTCTCGACGCCGGGGGTGTAACCGTACTCGGGGTGTCCGGGGGTCTTGGAGTGCAGCTGACGGAAGTTCTTGATCTCTTCCATCGGCAGGTCGTAGCCGGTGAGATGCAGGAGGGAGTAGATCAGCATCGAGCCATGGCCGTTGGACAGCACGAAGCGGTCGCGATCCCACCAGTCAGGGTTGGCCGGGTTGTGCTTGAGGAAGTCGTTCCACAGCACTTCGGCGATGTCCGCCATGCCCATCGGGGCGCCGGGATGGCCCGATTTGGCCTTCTGGACCGCATCCATGCTGAGCGCACGGATGGCGTTGGCAAGTTCTCTGCGCGAAGGCATCAGTCTCTCCTGTTTAACGCTTGTGAATCCGGCTGGCCCGACAGGCTCGCGGCGTCGACGGCCGCGCGGCCTGGACTCTCGCTCGTGTCTGGCCAGGCTGCATTGTCGATAGCGTGGGTCCCTGCCGCCGGCCCGGAAACCGGCCCGGGGAAATCAATTCGATTGTTTCAGATGCGCCATCTGTGCCGCGCTCGGGGCACGGCCACCCGCCACCGGGACGGGTCGAGCGGCGTATTTTCCCCCAGAAGCCCATGAGGGGCAATAGCGCCCTCCCGAGCGGATTTTATGACCCCATCAGCCTGCAAGGGCCAGAAAGAGACAGCAAGGTTCGCCCGGGCAATACCCCGTACGTCAACGACTTGGCGCGCACTGCCGGATGGCAATCCGGCTCAGCCAGCCGCCTCCGACTTCCATTTTATGGAACAGCCGATGCTCGGAATCTGTTCGCTCGGTCCGCGCCCGGTCTCGGCCACCTGCTTCATGGCCTCGTAGAGATCGCGGCGCACATCGGGTGGCGCGGCCTCCTTGCGCGAGGCGTCGAGACGGCCGCGATACTGCAGTTCCAGGTCGGCGTTGTAGCCGAAGAAGTCGGGCGTACAGACCGCGCCATAGGCCTTCGCCACGTCCTGGGTCTCGTCGAGCAGATAGGGGAAGGGGAAGTCGTACTCGGCGGCCACGCGCTGCATGTTGTCGAAGGAATCCTCCGGATAGTCGGCGGGATCATTGGACATGATGGCCACGCAGCCGATGCCCAGCGCCTGCAGATCGCGCGCATCGCGCACGATGCGATCACGCACCGCCTTGACGTAGGGACAGTGGTTGCAGATGAACATGACCAGCAGCCCGCGCTCGCCGCGACACTGGTCGCGGGTCCAGACCCGGCCGTCGACGCCGGGCAGCGAAAAGTCGGGGGCGGGACGCCCGAAGTCGCATACGGGGGTTTCCAGACTGACCATGGCAGGCCTCCTTGGGTGAAACGGGGCCATCATGATAGTCATCGCGCACCCGCCTGTCCCGGCTCGCATTGGCGTGCACATGGCGCTAAACTGCCCGCGGCACGGCCCGCCGGGACGCGGGGAACCGACCCGAACCGACTGTCGAAGACGACAATCATGACTGAAAATCACCTGTTTACCTCCGAATCCGTGTCCGAGGGCCATCCCGACAAGATGGCCGACCAGATCTCGGATGCCATTCTGGATGCCATCATCGCCCAGGACCCGCATGCCCGCGTGGCCTGCGAGACCCTGGTCAAGACCGGGATGGTGGTTCTCGCCGGCGAGATCACCACCAATGCCAAGGAGATCAACTACGAGAGACTGGTGCGCGACACGGTCAATGACATCGGCTACACCCATTCGGACATCGGTTTCGACGGCCACACCTGTGCCGTGCTCAACGCCATCGGCGAGCAGTCGCGCGACATCAACCAGGGCGTGGATCGCAAGAGCCGCGAGGAACAGGGCGCCGGCGACCAGGGCCTGATGTTCGGCTATGCCTCCAACGAGACCGATGTGCTGATGCCCGCCCCCATCACCTATGCCCACCGGCTGGTACGACGCCAGGCCGAGGTCCGCAAGAACGGCACCCTGCCCTGGCTGCGCCCGGATGCCAAGAGTCAGGTGACCTTCCGCTACGAGAACGGCAAGCCGGTCGGCATCGATGCCGTGGTGCTGTCCACCCAGCACAGCGAGGACATCGATACCAACACCCTGCGCGAGGCGGTGATGGACGAGATCATCAAGCCGGTCCTGCCCGAGCAGTGGCTGGCGCAGTGCGCGGCAGAGAACATTCACATCAATCCCACCGGCCGCTTCGTTATCGGCGGGCCCATGGGCGACTGCGGCCTGACCGGCCGCAAGATCATCGTGGACACCTATGGCGGCATGGCCCGCCACGGCGGCGGCGCCTTCTCCGGCAAGGATCCGTCGAAGGTAGACCGTTCGGCGGCCTACGCCGGTCGCTACGTGGCCAAGAACATCGTCGCCGCCGGGCTCGCCGACCGCTGCGAGATCCAGGTGTCCTATGCCATCGGTGTGGCCCACCCGACCTCGATCAGCATCAATACCTTCGGTACCGGGCACATCGGCGACGATCGCATCGTCGAGCTGGTACGCGAGCACTTCGACCTGCGCCCCTGGGGCATCATCACCATGCTCGACCTGCTCGAGCCCCATTACCGGCAGACCGCCGCCTACGGCCACTTCGGCCGCGACGACCTGGACCTGCCCTGGGAGCGCACCGACAAGGCCGAGGTCCTGAAGGAAGCCGCAGGACTTTGAACGGGCATCGCCACTGAACCCACGACGGCATCCACCGCAAGGGGCCGCCCAGGGCTCGCGCGATGCGCCCTGCGGGGCAGATACAAGAGACAGGACAGCAAGATACAAGTGACCCGGAGCCGGTCATTCACCCTTCTGCGGCCAGGCAGCGCCAGCAACCAGGATGTTCCTTGTGCCTTGCCTCTTGTATCTTGTATCTTGTACCCCGGTTTCCCACCGTACTTCCGAGGAGCGCTGCAGCGGGATGACTCGTCAGGCTCGGAACGTGCGCATCAGATGAACAACGGCGCTCATCTTGCTCATTCAGGAGATGAACATGAATGCCGTTCCCGAGAACTTCACCGACTTCCGCGTCGCCGACCTCTCCCTGGCTGACTGGGGCCGCAAGGAGATCGCCATTGCCGAGACCGAGATGCCCGGCCTGATGGCGCTGCGCGAGAAATACGGCGAAAGCAAGCCGCTCAAGGGCGCCCGCATCGCCGGTTCCCTGCACATGACCATCCAGACCGCCGTGCTGATCGAGACCCTGGTGGAACTCGGCGCCGAGGTGCGCTGGGCCTCCTGCAACATCTTCTCCACCCAGGACCACGCGGCCTCGGCCATCGCCGCCGACGGCATCCCGGTGTTCGCCTACAAGGGCGAAAGCCTGGAGGAATACTGGCAGTTCACCCACCGCATCATGGAATGGAGCGACGGCGGCACGCCGAACATGATCCTGGACGACGGTGGCGACGCCACCCTGCTGCTGCACCTCGGCACCCGGGCCGAATCCGACCCTTCGGTGCTGGACAACCCGACCAGCGAGGAAGAAGAAGTCCTTTACGCCGCCATCAAGGCGCGCCTGGCCGAAAGCCCGAACTGGTACTCCAGCATCATCAAGAACATCAAGGGCGTCACCGAGGAAACCACCACCGGCGTGCATCGTCTGTACCAGATGGAGGAACGTGGCGAGCTGGCCTTCCCGGCCATCAATGTCAACGACTCGGTCACCAAGTCCAAGTTCGACAACCTCTACGGCTGCCGCGAGTCTCTGGTGGACGGCATCAAGCGCGCCACCGATGTCATGATCGCGGGCAAGATCTGCGTGGTGCTCGGCTATGGCGACGTCGGCAAGGGCTGTGCCCAGTCGCTGCGCGGCCTGGGCGCCACCGTCTGGGTCACCGAGATCGACCCCATCTGCGCCCTGCAGGCAGCGATGGAAGGCTACCGCGTGGTGACCATGGAGGAGGCCGCGCCCGTGGCCGACATCTTCGTCACTGCCACCGGCAACTTCCATGTCATCACCCATGACCACATGGCCGCGATGAAGGACGAGGCCATCGTCTGCAACATCGGCCACTTCGACAACGAAATCGACGTGGCCAGCCTGGAGAAGTACGAGTGGGAGGAGATCAAGCCCCAGGTCGATCACGTCATCTTCCCCGACGGCAAGAAGATCATCCTGCTGGCCAAGGGACGGCTGGTGAACCTGGGTTGCGCCACCGGGCACCCGAGCTTCGTCATGTCCAACTCCTTCACCAACCAGGTGCTGGCCCAGATGGAGCTGTTCAACCACCCGGACCAGTACGAGAAGAAGGTCTATGTGCTGCCCAAGAAGCTGGACGAGGAAGTGGCGCGGCTGCACCTGGAGAAGATCGGCGTCCATCTGACGCAGCTCACCCAGGAACAGGCCGACTACATCGGCGTGCCCGTGGAAGGCCCCTACAAACCCGATCATTATCGTTACTGAGAGATAGCCGCGGAAACCACGGAAACCACGGAAACATGCCCATGTTCACTGCGGCGCACGTGCTCCACGCGGCGCTGTAGAACCTGACATTTTCCGTGGTTTCAGTGGATTCCGTGGCCATCATTCCGGATCATGGAATCACAGAAAAAATTCCCGCGCACCTTCAGCTGCGAGTTCTTCCCGCCCAAGACACCGGAGGGCGCGGAAAAGCTGGCGCGTGTGCGCGAAGCGCTCACCGCGGGCATGCAGCCCGCGTTCTTTTCGGTGACCTTCGGCGCCGGCGGCAGCACCCAGCAGGGCACGCTGGACACGGTGCTCGCCATCCAGGCCGCCGGCCAGGAGGCAGCTCCCCACCTGTCCTGCATCGGCTCGACCCGCGACAGCGTCCGCGCGCTGCTGGAACGCTATCGCGCCGCCGGGGTCCGGCGCATCGTCGCCCTGCGCGGCGACATGCCCTCGGGCATGCGCGAGGCCGGCGAGTTCCGTCACGCCAACGAACTGGTGGCCTTCATCCGCGAAGTCACCGGCGACCACTTCCATATCGAGGTCGCCGCCTATCCGGAGTTCCATCCCCAGGCGCCAAATGCCTTCCGCGACCTGGAAAACTTCCGCCGCAAGGTGCAGGCCGGCGCCGACAGCGCCATCACCCAGTACTTCTATTCGCTGGAGGCCTACCTGCATTTCGTGGACGACTGCGAGGGCATGGGGCTGGACCTGCCCATCGTGCCCGGCATCATGCCCATCACCAACCACACCCAGCTCGCACGCTTCTCCGATGCCTGCGGCGCAGAGATTCCGCGCTGGATCCGCAAGCGGCTCGAGGCCTACGGCGACGACCGCGCCGCCATCCAGGCATTTGGCGAGGCGGTGGTCAGCGATCTCTGTCGTGACCTGCTCGAGGCCGGCGCGCCCGGCCTGCACTTCTACACCATGAACCGGGCCGAGCCGACGCTGGCCATCTGGCGCAACCTCGCCTGAACCCGTGCGCCTGACCCGGCTGTTCGTACCCTTCCCGCTCGCCGGCCAGGACGAGGTGGAACTCGACGAGCGCTGCCGCCAGCATGCCGTGCAGGTGCTGCGCCTGCGCGCCGGCGACCCACTGCTGTTGTTCGACGGCCAGGGCGGCGAATACCGTGCGGAGCTGATCGCAGCCAGCCGCAGGACAGCGCGCGCCCGGCTGCTCGAATTTGTCGATCGTGACCTGGAGTCGCCACTGGCGATCACCCTGTGCCAGGGCATCGCCCGCGGCGAGCGCATGGACTGGGTACTGCAGAAGGCAACGGAACTCGGCGTGGCCCGGGTGGTGCCGGTGATCTGCGAACGGACCCAGGTACGGCTCGATACCGAACGCCGCGAACGGCGCATGCGCCACTGGCAGGGCATCCTGATCCATGCCGCCGAGCAGTCGGGGCGCACCCGCATCCCCGAACTCCGTCCACCGCTGCCCTTGCCGGAACTGCTGGCCGAACCATTCGATGGCCTGTCGCTGATTCTGGATCCGCGCGCCCGGACGCGCCTGGCGCAACTGGAAGCGCCGGACTCGGCGCGGGTCGGCGTACTGATCGGACCGGAGGGCGGCCTGAGCGAGAACGAGCGGGAGGCGGCGGGGGCGGCCGGCTATCGTGGGATGGTGCTGGGGCCGCGCATCCTGCGCACGGAAACGGCGGCGGTGGCAGCGCTCACGGCGCTGCAGTTGACCTGGGGCGATCTGGGCTGAATCCGTGCCAGGTCGCTCAGGCGGCCTGTTTCCAGTAGCCGGTCACCAGCCCTTCGAGGCGCTTGAGGTCGGGAATGACGGCAGGCATCCCGTTGACCTGAACCCGGGCCAGTTCGCCGGTGGCGGGTTCCAGCGCACCGGCCGACTGCACATCGTCCGCGCCGACCCGGAGCAGGCGCGGAATGCCGGCGGTGACCAGGGCATAGAAGGGGACCCGCCGATCGCCGGTAACGGTGTTCAGCACCGCGATACGGGCCTGGGCCGACAGGGCCGGCACCGGCTCTCCGCGGAGCGCTTCAAATGAAATCAGGGGGATACGATGGCCGCGCCAGTCCATGACGCCCAGCACCCAGTCCGGTGCGTCGCTCACCGGGGCGGGTTCGGAATAGCCCACCACCTCGGCTACCGCCACGTTCGGGACCAGCAGCGTACTGCCGGCCAGCGGAACCATCAGGCTGCGCACCTTGTCCTGGATCACGTTCATGCCCCCTCTCCTTGCACCGGCCTATCCGGATAATACGCCCGCTTCCGAAGTCAATTCAACAACTTGCCTGGCGAGATCCATGGGGTCTCCACTGCCCGCGACGTCCACCCTGGCGCGTGCGGCATCCGGCATGCTGCTGATAACACAGCTATCGGCATTCTGAACCAGAACTGTACCCCCCCGGCGGACCACCTCCTCGCAGCCCAGCGCCCCGTCCTCGCCCATGCCGCTGAAGATGACGGCCCCGACCCTTGGGCCGTAGGCCCCCGCCGCCTGCTCCAGCACGTCATCGATGCAGGGCCGGTAGGCCCCCGGGATGTCCTCGTCGCGCAGCTCGATGACCCCGGCATCGGTAAAGGTCAGGCGCCGGTCGCTGGGGGTGACCAGCACCTCGCCGGCCAGCGGCCGCTGCCCCTGCTGCGCCGGCGCGACGCGCAGGGCGCACACCCGCCCGAGCTGTTCAGCCAGCAGGGGCACGAAGCTCTTGCCGATGTGCTGGGCAAGCACGAAGGCCGCCGGTATGTCCGCCGGCAGGGCACCGAGAAAGGCCTTCACCGCCTGGGGCCCGCCCAGCGAGGCGCCGAGTACCCACAGCCGACGCGGCGGTGCGCCGCCGGCCTCGCCCTCCACCACACGCAGCGCCGGCCGCGCCACGGGTTCCGGATCGGCCACGGCGGAGGCCGGCCGCCCGGCCAGCTCGCGCAGCTTGGCGACCAGGGTTGAACCCCAGCCCTCTCCGCCCGGTCCGCCGCCCTCGTTGAACAGGATGGGCACCGGGCTGGATTCGATGAGCTGTTCGAAGCGATCGATCAGCCCCACGGCGTCCTCGTCGAGGTTCACCAGTGCAACGTCGGCAGCAGTCAGCCGGGCCGCGGGATCGGCAAGCTCGCCGATGGAGGTCTCCAACACCACGGCCAGGCCGCTGTCCTCCAGCAGCCGGCGGAGTTGCCGGCTGCGGCGGCCGCTCTCGGCAATCAGGGCGACACGCAGGGCCGGCAGGCCGGCATCAGCCATGCTGCTTGCGGGCTGCGATCAGCTCGGCAATGTTGTCGAGCAGATCGGATTCCTGGTAGGGCTTGCCCAGGTAGCGGTCGACGCCGATCTCCATGGCACGGTTGCGATGCTTCTCGCCGGTGCGCGAGGTGATCATGATGATGGGGATGTCGCGCAGTCGAGGCTCGTTGCGTATGTGGGTCGCCAGCTCGAAACCATCCATGCGCGGCATCTCGATATCCAGCAGCATGACATCGGGGATATGCTCCTGCAGCTGGGCCACGGCATCGACACCATCCTTGGCGGTGATGACCTGCATGTCATTGCGTTCCAGCAGGCGCGTGGTCACCTTGCGCACGGTGATGGAGTCGTCGACCACCATGACCAGAGGCTGGGTGCGCTCCGGCTCGGCCGCGGGCGGCGCCTCGGCGCGGGCGACATTCAGCACCACGCCGCCGCGAACCAGCCCGGCCAGATCGAGGATCAGTACCACGCGGCCGTCGCCGAGGATGGTCGCCCCGGAAATGCCACGTACGGTCGATATCTGCGGGCCTACCGACTTCACCACGGTTTCACGGCTGCCCAGCAGGGCTTCGACCTGCAACGCCATGTGGTGATCACCGGCACGCACCAGCAGCACCGGCAGCCGCTTGGGTGCGCCGCTGCCCAGGACAGCGCGGCCCTGGCCCAGCATCTCGCCGAGATGGCGAACCTCGTATTCATGGCCAGCGTACTCGAAGCGCCGCTCGGGATCGGCGTAGAAACCTTCCAGCTCCTCCTGGCTCATGCGTACCACGCCCTCGATGCCGGTGAGCGGAATCGCGTAGATGTCCTCGTGCACCTGCACCAGAAGCGCCTGGTTGATGGCGAGGGTGAAGGGTAGACGGACAGTGAAGCGCGTACCCTGACCCGCCGTGGAATCGATGTGCAACGAGCCACCGAGCTGCTTGACCTCGCTGTTGACCACGTCCATGCCCACGCCGCGGCCAGCGATCTGGCTGACCTCCTCGGCGGTACTGAAACCGGTCTCCAGCACGAACTGCATGATCTCGTTGTCGGTGAACGCGGCATCATCCTCGAGCAGGCCACGCTCGCGCGCCTTGCGGCGGATGGCCTCCAGGTTGAGTCCGGCGCCGTCATCGGACAGGGTGATGACCACATCCGAGCCTTCGCGCTTGAGCGCCACCGTGATGGTACCGGTGGGTCGCTTGCCCCTGGCCTTCCGTTCCTCGGGCGACTCGATGCCATGGGCGACGGCATTGCGCAGCATGTGCTCGATGGGCGCGATGATGCGGTCGATGACCGTGCGGTCCATCTCGCCCTCGGCGCCCTCGATCACCAGCTCGGCGCGCTTGCCCAGTTCCTGGCAGGCCTGGCGCACGATACGTCGCATGCGCGGCGCGAGTCCGGAGAAGGGCACCATGCGGGTCCGCATCAGGCCTTCCTGCAGCTCGGTATTGACCCGTGCCTGCTGCACCAGCAGGGTCTCGGACTCGCGGGTGATGTTCTCCAGCAGATTCTGGATGGAGACCAGGTCGCCGATACTCTCCATCATGGCCCGCGAGAGGGTCTGCAGGGTGGAGTAGCGGTCCATCTCCAGCGGATCGAAGTCCTCCTGGTCCGAGCCGTCGATGCCTTCGCGCTCGTAGCGGTACAGGACCTGTGCCTCGGTCTCGATCTCCATCTTGCGCAGCTGTTCACGCAGACGATCGACCGTCTGTCCTAGCTCGGACAGGTTGAAGCGGTAGGAACCGACCTGCTGCTCCAGCCGGGCGCGATAGATGCTGATCTCGCCCGCATAGTTGACCATGTCGTCGAGCAGGTCGGCACGCACGCGCACCAGCTCCTGCTTTTCCTTTTCGGCCGGCGCGGCACGCTCCTCGCGCGGCACCTCGGGTACGGCAGCGGCGGCGACC
The DNA here is from genome assembly GCF_027000115.1 of Thiohalobacter sp. Taxonomy (NCBI): domain Bacteria; kingdom Pseudomonadati; phylum Pseudomonadota; class Gammaproteobacteria; order Thiohalobacterales; family Thiohalobacteraceae; genus Thiohalobacter; species Thiohalobacter sp. The sequence goes on from NZ_JALTON010000018.1 coordinate 37,597, forward strand.
GCGGCCTCCAGCTCCGAGACTTCCTCCGCCGCCGGTTCCGTGGTGCTTGCCGGAACCCGCGGCGTCTCGCCGCGACGCAGCGCCTCGATCTGCTCGATCAGGTCCTGTGCCGGGGGCACGGGCTGTCGCGCCTTGACCGCCTCCACCTGGTGAACCAGTCGGTCGTGGGCGGCATGCAACAGATCGAACAGGCCCTGGCTCGGCTGGACCTGGCCCTCGTCGGCCGCGATCAGCAGGGATTCCAGATGATGGGAGAGGTCACCGATCTCGGTGAGATCGCTCATGCGCGCGCCACCCTTGAGGGTATGCAGATCGCGCTGCAGGGCCGCCATGAGGTCACGGTCGTCCGGCGCATCCATCCAGGCCTGCAAGGTCGCCTCGCTGGACTCGAGGATCTCGTCGCCTTCCTCGAGAAAGACCTCGATGAGTTCCTCGTCGGGGCCCTCGTCGCCGGCATCCGCTTCGGCTTCGGATTCTGCCTCGAGCTCGACCGGCTCGGCCTCCGGTTCGATGGCCTCGGCGCCGGCGTCCTCGCCCCCCGGCTCGACGGGCTCGGCCTGGATCTCGACGACCTCGGTCTCGGCTCCGGCCATCTCCATCTCGACCGGCACATCGTCCAGTTCGACGGTCTCTACCGTCATCCCGTCCTCGTCGCGGGTGACGGCCTCGGGTTCGATTTCCACCGGCTCGGACAGCTCCGGCATCGCCCCCGTCTCCGGCAGGTCTGCCCCGGCATCGACAGGCCCCGCTTCCACCTCGACGAGCGGTTCACCGGGCGGCGTCTCCTCGACAACGGCTTCGGACAGCTCGATCTCCCCGGCCGGCAGGGACTCGAGCAGGTCCGGCGTGCGCACCAGTCCGGCGATGCGGGTGATCAGCGGCTGCACATCCGGCAGCTCGGGTGCGACCCCGGCATACAGCGGCAGGATGGCCTCGACCTGTTCAACGAGCTGGGCCAGCGCCCGGTGACCATCGGCCGGCATGTACAGGCGCTCGGCGTTCAGCGCCTTGGCATAGCGTTCGAACTCGGCGGCGATGTCGGCGATGGCCGTCGCGCCCGCCATGTGGGCACTGCCATGCAGGGTGTGCAGGGCACGGATCAGGGCCTCGTCGACCTCGCCGCGTCCGGCATCGTTGCGGGCCAGCCAGTCACGAATCGCCGCCAGGTGTTCCGCGGACTCACGGCTGAAGATGTCATAGAGCACCGGGTCGATGGCCGGCTCGGCGGCTTCGGCAGCAGTGCCGGCCTCCTCGGCACGCAGCGGGATGACCTCGGCGGGTACCGGTTCGGCAGTCCTGAGATCGTCGAAGCTGATGGTCTCGCCCCGCGCATAGGCCTCGGCCCTGGCCATCAGGCCCATGATGTCGCTGGTGGGACGACGCCGGCTCTGCAACTGCTCGACCAGTTGCGGCAGCGCCTCGTTGGCCAGCTCGAGCAGACGGCACAGGCTGTCGTTGCGCTCGACCGTGCCATCGATGACCCGGTTGAGCATGTTCTCGAAGGCCCAGGCAAATTCACCAATGAGCATGGCGCCAACCAGCCGTCCACTGCCCTTGAGGGTATGGAAGGAACGGCGCATGCTGGTGAGCGCCTCCTGGTCCTCGGCATTGGCCACCCAGGCCGGCAGGGTCTCGCCGATGTTGGCGACCTCTTCCTGAGCCTCCTCGAGGAAAATCTCCAGGATTTCCTCGTCGACCTCGCCGCCGTCCAGCACCGGGAACGGATAGTCTTCCTCCGGCGTTTCGGCAACAGCCTCGGTCTCGGGGAGTTCGATTGGCGCTTCCGTCTCGTCGACGGCCTGGATCTCGACCTCCTCGACCTCGAACTCGCCGAGATCCTCGATGGCGGCCTCCCCGGGTTCGGGCAGTTCTGCCTCGAACTCGCCGAGGTCCTCGACCACCAGCTCGCCCCGTGGTTCGACTTCGCCCGTGTCCTCGGCCTCGGCGGGGATTTCGAACTCGCCCGGGTCGATGGCCTCCAGCTCCGGCCCGCCGTCCTCCTCGGGCAGTTCCAGAGTCTCCATCTCGATGGCCGGCATTGCCTCGCCGCCGGTCTCTTCGCCCTCGACGGACGCATGCCCGGCAACCTCCGCAGAGGCGGCATCGGCCTCGTCGGCCGGGCCAGCCGCGGCTACCCCAAGGGCATCGAGACTGTTCTGGACCACGTCAAGGATGTCGCCACCCAGCACCTTGCTTTCGCGCAGGTTCTCCAGGTAGTACTCGATACCCGAAATGGCATCTGCCAGATGATCCAGGGCTTCCTGTTCGGGCACGGCCCGCGGCTCGATGACCCTGTTGGCAACGAAATCCGTGACTGCATCCAGCTGACCGGCGGCGCGGGTCTCGTTCAGCAGCAACAAGCCGCCCTTGATCTGGTGGAACCACTGCGGAACCATCTCCAGCGGCGACAGATCCTGCGGATTGCCGATGAAGCTGACGATGGCCTCCTTGGCACGGGCGATGTCACGGATGGCCTCGTCGGCGACCACGGCGCGCACCTGATTGAATTCGGCGTCCGGCACCTGATCCGCAGCGACAGAGGACTCTTCCGCGAGCTCTGACTCCTCCAGGGCACCGCTCTGAATGCCATCCAGGGCGGATTCCACGGCCAGCAGCGCACCGGCGATGCCCATCAACCGGTCTTCCTCGGGCTCGCAGCGCCCCGCGACCATGTCCGCGGCCAGGGCGGCCTGTTCCTGCACCTTCTTGCGCAGCGCGCCCAGCCCCAGCATGCCCAGGGTGTCGCCGATGCGCTCGAGCATCTCCGCAGCCGGACCCAGGTCGGCAACCGCCTTCCGGCCACCGCGCATGAACAGATCCAGGGTGTCCTTGACGTGGGCCATGTCCTCCTTGATGGCGGCGGAGACCGTGGCCATGAGTTCCTGGTTGTGGCCGGACAGGCTCTGTTCTGCGGCACTGATCTCGTCCTGATCGGGCAACAGGGCGTCGAGACCGAACGTATCCTTGACCCGGTCGACTTCGGGCGCGCCGCGGCTGGCGCGGGCAACATAGAACAGCAGGTTCTTGAGCAGATCGGCAGGCACGGCATCGGCCAGCGCAGCCTCGCCCTGGTCGATCAGCGCCTTGATCTGGCGGTCCACCTGGCCCAGCAACAGCTTGCTGGCCATGCTCGCATCCAGCAGGTCCTCGCGCAGGGCCTCGACCACGGCCCCGGCCACCCACCACAGGCGACGCAGCTCGTGACGACTGGACGCATCGCGCAGCACAGCCAGCACCTCGGCCATGGCGGACAGGCTGCCGGACACGTCCTGCTCGCGGAACCAGCCCAGCAGGCCGACCTGATACTGGTGACGACGTGCGCGCGCCACTGCCTGCACATCCTCGCCCACCGCAGGTCCGGCCACGGACTCGGGCAGTGGCCGGGCGATGTCAGGTGTAAAAAGCGCGTTCTCGGACAGCAGGCTCTCGCCGCGGATGGCCCGCAGGTCGTTGAGCAGCGGCAACAGCACCAGCGGCACGTCCCGGTGGCCCGCCGACAGCCGGTCCAGATAGTCCGGCAGCTGGAGCACACCGCGCATGATCAGCTCATAGGCTTCCTGCTTCTGAGACACCTTGCCGTCGAGCAGTGCCAGGGCGAGCTTTTCCATTTCCTCGGCCAGCATGCTGGCGCCATAAAGCTCGACCATCTGCAGGGTGCCGTAGACCTGATGCAGGTGTACGCTGCAGAACTGCAGCTGCGCGGCGTCGTCGGGATTCTCGACGTAGGCCTCCAGCGCCTGGCGCGCCTGCTTGAGCGTCTCATCCAGTTCCTGCTTGACCCAGTTCAGGGTGCTGTGATCGATCACTGAGTTCATCCTAGTCCCTTTGCATCACCGACCGCCGGCAGGCGCCGGTAGGCCAGCGTGCCCTCGTAGCGGATTCGTTCCATCTGCGGATGGCGCCACAGCGGCATGTCCCCGGGTCCCAGCAGCAGCACACCCCCCGGGCGCAGCCGCTCTGCGAGCTGTGCAAGAATCTCCGCGCGCCGCGGACGATCGAAATAGATCAGGACATTCTGACAGTAGACGAGATCCAGACCCTGCCAGGGGCACTCCGCAAGGTCAGCCAGGTTCTGCGGCGTGAAGCACACTCGGCTGCGCACCTCCGAAAGCACCTCGAAGCCCTGCGCATCGCAGCGAAGATAATGCCGGTAGCCCTGCGGAATGCCTCCCAGGCGACGCAGCGGGTAGCGACCGCAGCGGGCCTGCGCCAGCGCCGGCAGGCTGACATCGGTCGCCCAGATGGCGAAGCGGGCCGGCGAGGCCGCCCGGGCAAAGGCCGCATCGCAGAGCATGGCCAGCGAATAGGGTTCCTCGCCCGTCGCACAGCCAACGCTCCATGCCTGGAAGCAGTCGCCTTCACCGGCTTCCGCAAGAAATGCGGGCAACAGCTGCTCGCCGATCAGCGCGAAGGATGGCTCGTGCCGGAAGAAGCTGGTCTCGTGTACCGTCAGCCGGTCGACCAGGATGGACCACTCGGCCAGACCGCCCTTGCCGCGCGCGAGCAGGTCGTAATAGCCCTGCGGATCGTGGCAGCCGATCTCCTGCATGCGCCTGCGCAGCCCGGAAGCGAGAAAGGACTGCCTCTCTTCCGGGACGCGGATGCCGATGCGGGATTCCAGCAGCCGGTTCCAGCGCCGGAGCTGGTCCTGGTCCAGCTCCGGCAACCGGTTTTCCGGGGGGGCGGGTATGGCTGCAGTGGCCGGCATGGCCGTCATCATCCTGTCGTCCGTGTCACTCACTCAGGCAGCTTGAAGCCGGCCACCGACTTGCGCAGATCGTTGGCCAGTTCCGTCAGGTTGCCGATGGAGGCCGCCGTCTCGTTGGTGCCGGCATTGGTCTGCGTGGTGATTTCCTGAATGACGTTCATGGTCTGGGTGATGTTGGCTGCCGCCTTGGACTGCTGTGCCGCGGAACTGGAGATATTCTCGATCAGTTCCGCAAGGTGCGTGGACACACTCACGATCTCTTCCAGCGCCTCGCCCGCATCCTCGGCCAGACGCGCACCATTGACCACACCGGCGGTGCTCTGCTCCATGGAGATCACCGCCTCGTTGGTATCGGTCTGGATGGTCTTCACCAGGGCCTCGATCTGCTTGGTCGCGTTCGAGGAACGCTCGGCCAGTCGCTGCACTTCGTCCGCCACCACCGCGAAGCCGCGGCCGGCCTCGCCGGCCATGGCCGCCTGGATGGCGGCGTTCAGGGCCAGAATGTTGGTCTGCTCGGCGATATCGTTGATGAGTTCCACGATGTCGCCGATCTCCTGCGAGCTTTCGCCGAGGCGCTTGATGCGCTTGGAAGTCTCCTGGATGTGTTCGCGGATGGCATCCATGCCCTCGATGGTGCGGCGCACCGTCTTGCCGCCCTTGTTGGCGATTTCCACCGATTTCTGTGCCAGATCCGCCGTTTCCTTGGAGTTCTCGGACACCTCGTTGATGGAAATGGCCATCTCGTTGATGGCGGTTACCGCCGAGGTGATCTCCTGCGCCTGGTGCTCACTCGCGTCAGCGAGGTTCATGGCGGTCTTCCGGGTCTGCTCGGCAGCGCCACTCACCTGCTCAGACGTGGTGTTGATGGTGGTGACCACGTCACGCAGGGCGTCGATGGTGAAGTTGATGGAGTCCGCAATGGCACCGGTAAAGTCCTCGGTTACCGTCGCGTACCGGGTCAGGTCGCCATCGGCCAGATTACCCATTTCGTCGAGCAGTCGCAGGATGGCCTCCTGGTTCTTCTTGTTGGCCTCTTCCGCGAGCCGGCTGCGGCGATCGGCGTCGGACTTCAGGGTCCAGCCCAGCATGATCAGGAAGATCAGGGCAATGGCGCCGAAGCCATAGGCGTGGGCTTCCTGCACCAGCCGCTGCTGGGGCGCCAGCGCCAGGGCATTCTGCAGCTGCAGGCTGGCCGCGAACAGTTCATCCGACAGGCCGGCCGCCTCGCTGGCCGCATGCTGCACCGCCAGCAGCTCCTCGCTGCTGTCCAGCATCTCTTCCACATAGTCGCTCACGACCTTGAACAGCATGGAGCCATCGAACAGCTTGGCCTGAACCTCCTCGTTCTCGATCATCGGCATGACGCTGTTGCCACGGACCATGCCTTCCATCACCGTGCCGTACTCTTCGACGTCGTCGGCGAAGGCCTCGGCATCCGCCTCGGATGCACGACCGGTGAGCACGTTGCCGACGTTGGCGGCGATACGCTGGGCCAGCATGAGCTGGCGGCTGGCACGCCGAATCACGTCACGGCTGGCTCCGGTCTTGACCAGGATATCCACGACCGCCTCGTCATTCTCCTGCAAGCGTGCCATGTGATCCTGGATGGCCGCGACGGCCTCCTTGGAGAACATCACCACTTCCTTGCCGGCGAGCACAGCATCGACCTGGCCGGCGAATTTCGCCCAGGTCTGCTCGACCTTGACCAGCTCCTCATGGCCAAGGTCCTCCTCTTCGATGGGCGGAAGGCCGGTGGCCACGTTGCCGTTTCTCAGATAGCCAAGTGTCTCGCTGAAACGATCGCGATACCGGACCACCTGGTCAAAGGCATCTTCGCTGCCGTCGGCGGCATTGAGCGCGTACTTGGCGATCCGCTGCGAGAGCACCTGCTGCTCGCTGGTATAGCCGATCCGCTCCTTGTCGTAGGCCGCCTCCTGATTGACGTACCACAGGATGCCGAAGGTCGCGATCAGCGAGATCACCAGGCCACCGATGAGGTAACCCAGTCGCTTGCCGGCGCCCTGTTTGGACGATGCGTTTGCTGTGCTCATTACTAGTCTCCTGACCCTTTCACTTCCCCAAATGCGACAGTGCGTGCAGACCGTGGCCTACACGGCTGCCTGCAGGAACTGCGGTGTCTCGGCAAGCCGATGCATGCTGAACACACCCCAGAGCTCATCCCCCGAACGAAAACTGCTTTCCAGATACGGCCTCAGCGCCGGATCCTCTGTGGGCAGCTCATCGGTGGCTTCCTCGGGCAGAAAGTGCTTCAAACCCAGCACCTCGTCCACGATCAGCCCCGAGAAGACGCCCTTGTGATTGATGACCAGCACCCGGGAACGGCGCCCGGATACCGTGTTGCGCCCATGCAGGTAGCCACCCAGATCCATGATGGGCAACAGGTTGCCACGGACGTTGGCGATCCCCCGCACCCAGTCGCGTGCACCCGGCACCTTAGACAGGCCGGGATAGGTGAGGATTTCCACCACCTCGCCCAGCGGCGCCACCAGCCGGTGTTCGCCGAGCCGGAAACCGATGCCGACCCAGTCCTCCTTGATCTCGACCTGGCTGGGCAGTGGATGCGCATTGCGACGACACAAGGCTTCCAGCTCGCGCAGGATCTCGACCGGGTTGCTTGCCTGATTCATGTCATGCAGTCCCTGTTGCCCGCGATGCCTTCTCAGGCGCCCAGTGCCGCCTGGATCTTGCCGAGCAGATCGGCTTCCTGGACCGGCTTGGTGATGTAGTCCTTCGCGCCCTGGCGCATGCCCCAGACGCGGTCGGTTTCCTGATCCTTGGTGGTGCAGATGATCACCGGGATATCGGCCGTGTCGGCGTTCTTGGTGAGTTGGCGAGTGGCCTGGAATCCGTTCAGGCCGGGCATGACCACATCCATCAGGACCAGGTCGGGCTTCTCGGCCTTGGCGGTTTCCACGCCTTCCTCGCCGCTGCTGGCGGTAATGATTTCATGCCCGTTCTTCTCCAGCATGCTCTTCAGCACATGCATTTCCGTTGGAGAATCATCGACAATCAGAATTCGAGCCATGTGTAGCCTCCTTGAGTCATCCAGCCCGGGCCGCCACATCCGGACATGCCCTGCCACCATGTATCGCCCGCAACTGCGGAAAATTTAAGCGTATCGACCAACAGACGCCGAGACGGGCGGACGCCCGCCGGCCCGGTGCCTTTAATCGCGATGCACGTGTTCGCGAATGGCACCGAGCAGTTCCTCCTTGGAAAACGGCTTGGTGAGATATTGTTCAGAGCCGACGATGCGCCCGCGTGCGCGGTCGAACAGGCCGTCCTTGCTCGAAAGCATGATCACCGGCGTGTTGCGGAAAACCTGGTTGTGCTTGATCAGGGCGCAGGTCTGATAGCCGTCGAGACGCGGCATCATGATGTCGACGAAGATGATATCCGGCTTGTGATCGGCGATCTTGGCGAGTGCCTCGAAGCCATCGGTAGCGGTAACCACGTCGCAGCCGGCCTTTTTCAGAAGCGTTTCTGCGGTGCGGCGGATGGTCTTGCTGTCATCGATGACCATCACGCGGAGTCCCTCGAGTGTGTCCTGTTTTACGGCGGTTTCCACGGTGTCCCCCAATGGATTCGTTCCCTGTTTGTTCCCTTGACCCCGTTGTTCCGGGCTCAGCGGCTAACAGTTAGCACAAAACTTCTTGTAAATCCATTACCTGCGGTTTCCCTGCCCCAGGCGCATGTGCCGTGCAACCGGCCCGCGCTACGCCCGTCGTGCAGTCGGATCGATACCCCAAGCAGCGGAATTCCTTTACTATTACCGCTCCTGTCGTACCCCTGTTAACGGTCACCGCAGTCCAAACTTTATGCCGACCCAAGCGCTCGCCGCCGTTCCCCATCTCACCACGGCCCTCACCGGTCCGCTGCAGACCCTCGAGACCCTGCTGCTCGAAAACCAGAGCCGGATCGAGAGCTGGCTGCGCCAGGAGTGGCTGAAGACGCCGGCCCCGGTGTACTGCTCGGTGGATCTGCGCAACAGCGGCTTCAAGCTCGCCCCGGTTGATACCAACCTGTTCCCGGCGGGTTTCAACAATCTCAGTCCCGGCTTTCTGCCTCTGTGCATCCAGGCCATGCAGACCAAGCTGGAGCAGACATGCAAGACTGCGGCCAACGTTCTGATCATCCCCGAGGACCACACCCGCAACCTCTTTTATATGGAGAGCCTGGCGACCCTGCGCGATATCGTCGACAGGGCCGGGTACCGGGTGCGAATCGGGTCGCTGCGCCCCGATCTTGACGGGCTCGAGGTCATCGACCTGCCTTCCGGGAGGCAGGTGCGCCTGGAACCCGTCATCCGCGAGGGCCGGCGGGTGCGCCTGGACGGTTTCGATCCCTGCGTCGTCCTGCTGAACAACGACCTGATGGGCGGCACACCCGCCATCCTCAAGGACATCGAGCAGCCGATTACGCCGCCACCGGGACTTGGCTGGTCGAATCGCCTGAAATCGGCTCATTTCGGTCACTATCACGAGGTCGCGACCGAATTCGCGCGCCTGATCGACATCGATCCCTGGTGCATCAATCCGCTGTTTCGCAACTGCGGCAAGCTGGATTTCAAGAAGCGCGAGGGCGAGGCCTGCCTGGAGAAAAACGTCCGCAGCCTGCTCGAGGACATCCAGAAAAAGTATGACGAGTACGGCATCGACAAACCGCCCTTCGTGGTCATGAAGGCGGACGCCGGCACCTACGGCATGGGCATTCTCACGCTCACCAGCGCCGAGGACGTGCTGACCCTCAATCGCAAGCAACGTACCAAGATGGCCTCGATGAAGGGTGGCACCACCGTATCCCGCGTGCTGCTGCAGGAAGGCGTGTACACTTTCGAGACTATCGGCGAGGACGAGGCCGTGGCGGAGCCGGTGGTGTACATGATCGATCACTTCGTGGTCGGCGGCTTCTACCGGGTGCACACCGACCGCGGCCCGAACGAGAACCTCAACGCGCCGGGCATGCACTTCGAGCCGCTGGCCTTCGTCGAACCCTGCAACACCCCCGACCGCAGCCGCGAACCCGATGCGGAGCCCAACCGCTTCTACGCCTACGGCGTCATCGCCCGCCTCGCACTGCTGGCCGCGGCCCGCGAGTTGGCGGAGCATTGAGGCGTGAGGCGAAAAGTGTAATGCAGTATTTTCCTGCCAGGTCCAATCCCCGGATTCTGATTTCTGACTCCTGACCCCCGAACCCCAACCCACCGGACCCTGCCCATGACCCTGCGACTCGGCATCCTGATGGACCCCATCGGGCACATCAAGATCCACAAGGACAGCAGCTTCGCCATGCTGCTGGCGGCGCAGCGACGCGGCTGGCGGCTGGGCTACATGGAACAGGGCGACCTGTTCCTGCGCGGCGGCCGCGCCTACGCCCACCTGTGCCCGCTGACGGTTCGCGACGACCCGCACCACTGGCATGAACTGGGCGAACCCGCGCTGACCCCGCTGGACCACCTGGACGTGATCCTGATGCGCAAGGACCCGCCGGTGGACATGGAGTACATGGCCACCACCTACATCCTCGAACGCGCCGAGGCCGAGGGCGTGCGGGTGGTCAACCGGCCGGCCAGCCTGCGCGACATCAACGAAAAGCTGTTCACCGCCTGGTTCGAGCACTGCTGCCCGCCGACCCTCGTCAGCCGCAACGCCACCGACCTGCGTGCCTTTCTCGACGAACAGGGCGACATCATCCTCAAGCCGCTGTATGGCATGGGCGGCGCCTCGATCTTCCGCGTCGGGCGCGAGGACCCGAACGTCAGTGTCATCATCGAGACCCTCACCGACCACGGCCGCCGCTATACCATGGCCCAGGCCTTCATCCCCGAGATCACTGCCGGCGACAAGCGCATTCTGCTGGTCGATGGCGAACCCGTGCCCTATGCCCTGGCCCGCATCCCGGCGCCGGGCGAGACCCGCGGCAATCTGGCCGCCGGCGGCCGCGGCGAGGGCGTGCCGCTCTCGGCGCGAGACCGCTGGATCGCCGAGCAGGTCGGCCCCGAGCTGCGCCGGCGCGGGGTGCTGTTCGCGGGTCTGGACGTGATCGGCGACTGGCTGACCGAGATCAACGTCACCAGCCCCACCTGCATCCGCGAACTCGACCGCATCTATGGCCTGGACATCGCCGGTGACCTGATGGACCGCATCGCGGCGGGACTCGATGCGCGCTGAGACCGCCACCGGCGCCCTGCTCATCCTCGCCCTGCTGCTGGGTGCCTGCACAGCACCCGAGCCACAGGTGGCGCGACGCGACTTCTTCGCCATGGGCACCCTGGTCTCGGTCAGCCTGGCCGGGCTGCCGGCGGAACGGGCCGAGGCCCTGTTCGATGCCGTCGAGGCCGATTTCGCCGAACGCCACCGGCAGTGGCATGCCTGGGAGGAAAGCCCGCTGGTGCGGCTGAACCGCGCCCTGCCCTCCGGCGACTGGGTGCCGCTGGACCCCGTGCTGACCCCACTGATGGCGCCCGCCATCCGCCTGTCGGTACAGAGCGAACACCTGTTCAATCCCGCCATCGGCCGGCTGATCGCCCTCTGGGGATTTCACAACGAGGCGTTCGAGCCGAAGCTGCCGGACCCCGACGCCATCCGCGAGCTGGTGGCCGCCGATCCCCGCATGACCGACCTGGAACTCGACGGCGAGCGGGTGCGCAGCCGCAACCCCGCGGTCCAGCTCGACTTCGGCGGCTTCGCCAAGGGCTATACCCTGGACGAGGTCATCGAGGCGCTGCGCCGCGAGGGTGCCGCGCATGCGGTGGTCAATGCCGGCGGCGACCTGCGCGCCATCGGCCGTCACGGCGACCGTCCCTGGCGCATCGGCATCCGCCACCCGCGCGCCGACCGGGTGCTGGGCATGATCGAGGTCAGCGGCGACGAGAGCGTGTTCACCTCCGGCGACTACGAGCGTGGTTTCGAGATCGACGGCCGGCGCTATCACCACATCATCGACCCACGCACCGGCTGGCCGGCCACCGGCAGCCAGTCCGTCACCGTGCTGCACCGCTCGGCGGCCGTCGCCGACGCCGCCGCCACGGCCCTGTTCGTGGCCGGCCCCCGCGACTGGCGGCGCATCGCCCGCCGCATGGGCATCGAGGCCGTGCTGCTGATCGACGCCGAGGGCCGCGCCCACCTGACCCCGGCCATGGCGGCCCGGGTGCGGTTCGCGGAACCTCCGCCGCCGAGCATCGTCGAAGCCCTCGATGAGACGCCGCGCGCGCAATGAAGCCGTCGGGGCTATCATGAGGTACGAACGCCAGGAAGCCGAACCCGGATGACCCTCTACCAGGAGAACAACGAGGCCCTCGTCGTCAGCCTGTTGCTGGCGCTGGCGCTGCACGCCCTCATCATCCTCGGCGTGGCCTTCGAACCGGAGGATGGCAAGCGCAATCCGCCGGTGCCGACGCTCGACATCGCACTCGTGCCCCGCACCAATACCGAGACGCCCGACCAGGCCGAATACCTGGCCGCCCACAGCCAGAGCGGTGCGGGCAACACCCGCGAGCGGGTCGAGGCGCAGATGGCCCAGGAGGCCCGCGTCCGCAACGCACCGCCGCCGGAACCGGCACCGCCCGAGCCGGAAGTGCTCACCCGGACCCGATCGGACACCCGGATCGAGGTTGCCGACCTGAACACCGCGCCCGCCAGGCCCACGCCGACCGCGGCGGAACTGATCGAACGCAGCATGGAGCTGGTCACCCTCGACGAACAGATCCGCCAGTCCATGCAGGCCTATGCCGAGCGTCCGCGCCAGACCTTCATCTCCGCGGCCACCCGCGAGTTCAAGTACGCCAACTATATGAACGACTGGGTGAACAAGGTGGAACGGGTCGGCAACCTCAACTACCCCGACGAGGCCCGCCGCCGCGGCCTCAGCGGCAGCCTGCTGCTTGACGTGGCGCTCAATCCAGACGGCAGCATCCACAGCATCACCGTCCTGCGTCCCTCCGGACACAAGGTGCTGGACGATGCCGCCATCAACATCGTGCGCCTGGCCGCACCTTTCCCGCCGCTGCCCGACGACATTCGCCGGGATACCGACATCCTGCACATCACCCGCACCTGGGAATTCCTCAGCAGCGGCCTGTCCACCCGCCGCTGAACCCGCAATGCCCGGGCTTGCGGCCGTCCGCCCGCTTGCCGGATACTAGCCCGAAAGTTGCACGAAGCCGCTGGGAACTGGAAACAGGCTCATGGGTACAAAGAACGTCTTTCGTATATCAGCAGGCAGCAGCTTGTTGCCAGACCGCTCTGCCGGCGTCTGCACGTCTGGCGCGCCCGATCGCACCGCTTTTATTCTGGGCATCCTGCCCTCCACCCCTCCGGGGCCAAGGGCGCGAGGCGCCCTTGTTCAAAATCGCTCCCGGCGATTTTGTCACTCGAACCGTAGCGAAAGCTACGCTTCTCGCTCCAAAGCGGCACGCTCGAACACGCCAGACGCACATCCATCCGGCAGCTTCGTGCAACTTTCGGGCTAGGCGCCATGGACCCGGGCCAGTCGCTGCGCAACCACTTCCTCATCGCCATGCCCACGCTGGCGGACCCGAACTTCTTTCACACCGTCACCTACATCTGTGAACACGACGAGGAAGGTGCCATGGGCATCGTGGTCAACCGGCTCACCGACATGAGCCTGGGCGATATCTTCGCCCACATGCACATCGAGGCCCGCACGCCCGACGTCCCCGACCTGCCGGTGTTCCAGGGTGGCCCGGTGCAGCCCGAGCGCGGCTTCGTGCTGCACCAGCCGCTGGGCGACTGGGAGGCCACGCTCAGGGTGACCGAGGACATCGGACTCACCGCGTCCCAGGACATCCTCGAGGCCATGGCCGCCGGTCACGGCCCCTATCGCGCCCTGATCGCGCTCGGCTACGCCGGCTGGGGCGCCGGCCAGCTGGAGCAGGAGATGGCCGACAACGCCTGGCTGTCCGGTCCGGCCGACCCCACCATCCTGTTCGAGACGCCGGTCAAGGACCGCTGGGAGGCCGCGGCCCGGCTGATCGGGGTTGATGTGAACCTCATCTCGGGCGACACCGGGCATGCCTGACCCGGCGGCGCACCCGCCCCGCACCCTGCTCGGCTTCGATTTCGGTACCCGTCGCATCGGGGTGGCGGTGGGCCAGGCGGTCACCGGCACCGCGCGCCCGCTGGTCACCCTCGATTGTCGCGACGGGGCCCCCGACTGGGCTGCCATCGGCGCCCTGCTCGAGCAGTGGCAGCCGGACGCCCTGGTCGTCGGCCTGCCGCTGCTGGCCGACGGTTCCGAGGGCGAGACCTGCGAGGCCGCGCGGCGTTTCGCCAGACGCCTCGCCGGCAGGTATCATCTGCCCGTGCATCTTCAGGACGAACGACTCAGCTCCGCCGCCGCCGAGGCGGGCGGGGCGCGCGGCCGCGATATCGATGCCGAGGCGGCTGCACTCATTCTGGGCGACTGGCTGGCCCGACCCGACGAAGGAAACCCGCCGCATGACTGACAGCAACGAGGTCACCATCCTCATCGACAAGATGGCCGCCGACCTGCGCGCGCTGCTCGCCGAACGCGGGCTGGACGACTACGCCATGGTCGGCATCCACACCGGCGGCGTCTGGGTCGCCGAGCGCCTGCACCGCATCCTGGGTGTCCCACAGCCGCTCGGCAGCCTGGACATCTCCTTCTACCGCGACGACTTCACCCGCATCGGCATGAATCCGCAGGTCCGCCCCTCGGAACTGCCGTTCTCGGTGGACGACCGCCACATCGTCCTGGTCGATGACGTGCTGCACACCGGGCGCACCATACGCGCCGCCATGAACGAGATCTTCGACTACGGCCGCCCGGCCTCCATCCTGCTCGCGGTACTGGTCGAGCGCAGCGGCCGCGAGCTGCCCATCGAGGCCAACGTGGTCGGCCGCCACATGGAGCTGCGGGCGCAGGAGCACGTCAAGCTCACCGGGCCCGAGCCGCTGCTGCTGGAGGTCCAGACACAGCCATGAGTCGCAACCTGCAGCTCGACGACCAGGGCCGACTGCGCCACTTCCTCACCATCGAGGGCCTGAACCGCCAGATCCTGACCGAGATCCTGGATACCGCCGAGTCCTTTTCCGGGGTCGCGGAACAACAGGTGAAGAAAGTGCCGCTGCTGCGCGGCAAGACCATTGTCAATCTCTTTTTCGAGGCCAGCACCCGCACCCGCACCACCTTTGAACTGGCCGCCAAGCGCCTGTCCGCCGACGTGCTCAACATCAACGTCAATGCCTCCTCGGCGGTCAAGGGCGAGACCCTGCTCGATACCCTGCGCAACCTGGAGGCCATGCACGTGGACATGTTCGTGGTGCGCCATGCCGACTCCGGCGCCGCCCATTTCATCGCCCGCCACGTGGCCCCGCACGTGAGCGTGCTCAATGCCGGCGACGGCCGCCATGCCCACCCCACCCAGGCCATGCTGGACATGTTCACCATCCGCCGCGCCAAGGGCCCGGACTTCGGCCGCCTGCGGGTGGCCATCGTCGGCGACATCCTGCATTCGCGCGTGGCCCGCTCGCAGATCCACGCCCTGAACCTGCTCAACACCGGCGAGGTGCGCATCGTCGCGCCGCGCACCCTGATCCCGGCCGAGGCCGAGAGCCTCGGTGTGCAGGTACATCACCGGCTGGAGGACGGCATCCGCGATGCCGACGTGATCATCATGCTGCGGCTGCAGCGCGAACGCATGCAGGGCGCGCTGCTGCCCAGCGAGCATGAATATTTCCGGCTGTTCGGCCTCACCGAGCAGCGCCTGGCACTGGCACGGCCCGATGTCACCGTGATGCACCCCGGCCCCATCAATCGCGGCGTGGAAATGGAATCGCGGGTCGCCGACGGGGTGCATTCGGTGATCCTGGATCAGGTCACTCATGGCATCGCCGTGCGCATGGCGGTGATGTCGCTGGCCATGGGCCGGCAACCTGCCGAACCGGCACGGGAGGTACCACAGTGAGCAGCGACCGCATCTCCATCCACGGCGGCCGGCTGTTCGATCCTGCCGGCCGGCTGGACCAGGAAGCAGCGCTCCACATCGCCGACGGCCGCATCGTCGGCATCGGCCGGACGCCGGACGGCTTCCGCGCCGACCGGGTACTGGACGCCGGCGGCTGCCTGGTCACCCCCGGGCTGGTGGACATGGCCGCGCGCCTGCGCGAGCCCGGACTGGAGCACAAGGCGACCATCGAGAGCGAGACCCGCGCAGCCGCCGCCGCCGGCATCACCACCCTGTGCGTGCCGCCCGACACCCAGCCGGTACTGGACACACCGGCGGTCGCCGAGCTGATTCGCCGCCGCGCGGATGCCGCGGCCCAGGCCCGCGTGGTCTGCATCGGCGCCCTCACCCAGGGGCTGGGCGGCGAACAGCTGAGCGAAATGGCCGCGCTGCGCGACGCCGGCTGCTGCGGCGTGACCAACCTGTTCCACCCCCTGTCCAACACGCTGGTCCAGCGCCGCGCGCTGGAGTATGCGGCCACCTTCGACCTCACCGTGTTCCTGCATCCCGAGGATCACTGGCTGGCGACCGGCGGCTGCGCCCACGAGGGCGCGGTGGCCACCCGGCTGGGCCTGCCCGGCATACCGGCAGCCGCCGAAACCGCAGCGGTCGCGCGTGATCTGGCCCTGATCGAACAGACCGGCGTGCGTGCCCACTTCTGCCGCCTGTCCACGGCCCGCGCGGTACAGATGATCGCCCGCGCCCGCTACGACGGCCTGCCCGTCACCGCCGACGTCGCCGCGCCCTACCTGTTCTTCACCGAACTGGACCTGGCCGACTTCGACAGCCGCTACCACGTGCATCCACCCTTCCGCACCCAGCGCGACCGCGAGGGCCTGCGCGCCGGGCTGGCCCGCGGCGCCATTGACGCCCTGTGTTCCGATCACCAGCCGCACGAGGCCGACGCCAAGATCGATCCCTTCCCTGCCACCGAGCCGGGCATCTCCGGCATCGACACCCTGCCGGGGCTGGGCCTGAAGCTGGTCGACGAAGGCCTGCTCGATCTCGCCGACCTGATCGAGCGCCTCACCGCCGGCCCGGCGCGCGTACTCGGCCTTGAGGGCCTGGGAATCGGCCGGCTGGTGGAGGGCGGCGTCGCGGACGTGGCGGTGCTGGAACCCGATATCCCGTGGCAAGTCGACGAGAAGACCCTGCTCAGTGCGGGCAAGAACACCCCGCTGATCGGCTGGGAACTGCGTGGACGGGCACGCTACACCCTGGTCGAGGGCCGGCTGGTGCACTCGGCCACGGGCGACCCCGGGCGCTGACTCGCCGCCCTTGCGGGGGCGACCGCGCCGCGCGCTTTCCCTGCGTTATAATGCCCGCTCGCCAACCGGATACCCCGCATGACCTTCAGCCACCCCGACCATCGCGGCACCATCCATGTCGAGGATGCGCCCATTCTCGATCACCAGCCGCATCCGGCGGGGCAGTGGATCCTGCGGGTGGCGGCGCCGCGCTGTGCGGCACGAGCGGAACCCGGCAGCTTCGCCCATCTGCGGGTGAGCCCGGAGCGTCCGATGCGCCGGCCGCTGTCGATCATGCGTACAGACCCCGAGGCCGGCTGGGTGGAATTCCTCTACAAGGTGGTCGGCGAGGGTACCCGGCTGCTGTCCGAGTGCCGGCCGGGCGAGTCGATCAGCCTGCTGGGCCCGATCGGCAACCCCTTCCGCCCCGACCCGGAGCGGCCGCGGACGCTGTTGCTCGGCGGTGGCGTGGGCATCCCGCCCATGGTCTTTCTGGCCGACCGCCTGCGGCGCGCGACCGGATTCCGTCCCTTCGTGATCATGGGCTCGGAAGTCCCCTTCCCCTTCCATGCCCGCCCCTCCACCCTGCGCGTGCCGGGCATGCCCGATGGGGTCATCGCGGCCATGCCGCTGATGGAGGACTGGGGCATCCCCAGCCGGCTGGCCAGCCTCAAGGGCTATCCGGGCTGTTTCGAGGGCTACATGACCGAGCTGGCCCGCGCCTGGCTGGCCGCACTGGACGACCGCCATCGCGCGGAAGTGGAGATCTTCGCCTGCGGCCCGCACCCGATGCTGGAGGCCACCGCCCGGCTGGCCGCCGAATACAAACTGCCCTGCCAGGTGTCGCTGGAGGCGTTCATGGCCTGCGCGGTGGGTGGCTGCGCCGGCTGCACCGTGCCGGTGAACACGCCGGAAGGACCGGCGATGAAGCGGGTGTGCGTGGACGGTCCCGTGTTCGACGCCCGCGCCGTGTTCGGCTGAACGCCTATTTCGGAGCCTTGCGCGAAGCGACCTTGTATTGATCGCTCGGGTCCTGCAGGGCCAGGCCCTCGATGGCGTCGGCGAGCTGAGAGGGGTCTTCCTCGTCGAGCTTGATCATCAATCGCACCTCGTTGGGCGAATCGGCGTGATGCAGCGCATCCTCGTGGCTGATCTCGCCGGCCTTGTACAGCTCGTACAGGGCCTGGTCGAAGGTCTTCATGCCCTGCTGGTTGGAACGCCGCATCAGATCCTTGAGCTTGTGAATCTCGCCGTTGCGGATGTACTCGGCGGCCAGCGGGGTGTTGATCAGTACCTCCACCGCCGCACGCCGGCCACGGCCATCCCTCGTCGGTATCAGCTGCTGGGCGACGATGGCCTTGAGGTTCAGCGACAGGTCCATCAGCAACTGACTGCGCCGGTCCTCCGGGAAGAAGTTGATGATGCGGTCCAGCGCCTGGTTGGCATTGTTGGCATGCAGGGTGGACAGGCACAGGTGGCCGGTCTCGGCAAAGGCGATGGCATAGTCCATGGTCTCACGGGTACGGATCTCGCCGATCAGGATGACGTCCGGCGCCTGGCGCAGGGTGTTCTTGAGACCGACCTCGTAGGACTCGGTATCCAGCCCCACCTCGCGCTGGGTGATGATGCAACTGCCATGCTGGTGGATGAACTCGATGGGATCCTCCAGCGTGACGATATGCCCCTCCCCGTTCTGGTTGCGATAGCCGATCATGCTGGCCAGCGAGGTGGACTTGCCGGTGCCGGTGGCACCGACAAAGATCACCAGACCACGCTTGGTCATGGCCAGGTTCTTGATGATGGGCGGCAGGTGCAGGGACTCGATGGTGGGAATGCGGGTCTCGATGCGGCGCAGCACCATGCCGGCATGGTTGCGCTGATAGAAGGCCGATACCCGGAAGCGCCCCAGCCCCGAGGCGCTGATGGCAAAGTTGCATTCGTGAGTCTGGTCGAACGCCTCCCGCTGGGTGGGCGTCATGGCGCTGTAGACCATTTCCCGCGCATCCTCCGGCGAGAAGGGGTCCTGCGATACCGCCCTGATCTTGCCGTTGACCTTGATGCTGGGCGGCATCCCCGCGGTGATGAACAGGTCGGACGCCTTCTTCTCCACCACCAGCCTGAGCAGCTCTTGCAGATCCATGATTGCGACCCCTCCCTCGCGACCAGCGCCGCGGCGGACCTCTTAGCGGAACAGTTCCTTGTTGGCAGCCTTGGAGCGGGCGTCGACGCGGCTGACCAGTCCCTTCTGTACCAGGTCCTGAAGGTTCTGGTCCAGCGTCTGCATGCCCACCGCCTGGCCGGTCTGGATGGCCGAGTACATCTGGGCCACCTTGTCCTCGCGGATCAGGTTGCGGATGGCCGGCGTGCCGATCATGATCTCGTGCGCCGCGATCCGGCCGCCGCCGGTCTTCTTGAGCAGGGTCTGGGAGATGACCGCGCGCAGCGACTCCGACAGCATGGAACGCACCATCGACTTCTCCGCCGCCGGGAACACGTCGATGATGCGGTCGATGGTCTTGGCCGCGGAGCTGGTGTGCAGGGTGCCGAACACCAGGTGGCCGGTCTCGGCCGCGGTCAGTGCCAGGCGGATGGTCTCCAGGTCGCGCATTTCACCGACCAGGATGATGTCCGGGTCCTCGCGCAGCGCCGAGCGCAGGGCCTCGGCAAAGCCCAGGGTGTCGCGATGTACCTCGCGCTGGTTGACCAGACACTTCTTGGATTCGTGCACGAACTCGATCGGATCCTCGATGGTGAGGATGTGCTCGAAACGGGTCTCGTTGACATGGTTCATCATTGCCGCCAGCGTGGTCGACTTGCCCGAGCCGGTGGGGCCGGTGACCAGCACGATGCCGCGTGGCTGGTCGGCGATTTCCTTGAACACCGCGGGCGCGCCCAGCTCCTCCAGGGTGAGCACCTTGGACGGGATGGTGCGGAACACGGCACCGGCGCCGCGGTTGTGGTTGAAGGCATTGACACGGAAGCGGGCAAGACTTGGAATCTCGAACGAGAAGTCGGTCTCCAGGAACTCCTCGTAATCCTTGCGCTGCTTGTCGTTCATGATGTCGTAGACCAGCGCATGCACCTGCTTGTGGTCCAGCGCCGGCACGTTGATGCGGCGGATGTCGCCATCGACGCGGATCATGGGCGGGAGGCCGGCGGAGAGGTGGAGGTCGGAGGCGTTGTTCTTGACACCAAAGGCGAGCAGTTCTGCGATATCCATTCGGTTCCCCTGATAGACTGTTGCGCGGGCCGGCGACGCCCGGCCCTGTCCCTCTCCCTGTATCGTCCGCGGCGACGATCCCTTGACCGCGGCAACCGCGCGCGGATTCATTATTGAACCGATTGATTTGAAAGTATAGTCCGGCCATGAGCGAACAGCGTCAACAACAGATCCAAACGCGCCTCGCGGCCCTGCGCGAGGACGTGCGCGAGTGGTGCCTGCAATACAGCCGCGACCCGGCCGGCGTCGCCATTCTGGCCGTGTCCAAGCGCTTTCCGGTGAGCGACATCCAGGCCGCGGCGGCGGCCGGGCAGCAGCGCTTCGGCGAATCCTACCTGAGCGAGGCCCTGGCCAAGCAGGAGGCGCTGGCCAGCCTGGGCCTGGAGTGGCATTTCATCGGTCCGCTGCAGTCCAACAAGACCCGCCGCATCGCCGAACGCTTCGACTGGGTGCACGGCATCGACCGTATCAAGCTCGCCCGGCGCCTGAGCGAGCAACGCCCGGCGGGCCTGCGCCCGCTCAATATCTGCGTCCAGGTCAATGTCTCGGGCGAGACCACCAAGTCCGGCTGCGCGCCGGCCGCGACCGCCGAGCTTGCCCATGCCGTGGCCGAACTGCCCGGGCTGCGCCTTCGCGGGCTCATGACCCTGCCTGCCCGGACGCACGACTTCGGCGAGCAGCGCCGCGCCTTCGCCCGGCTGCGCGAACTCCAGGAAGCGCTGCAGGCAGAGGGACTGGCGCTGGACACCCTGTCCATGGGCATGTCCGGCGACATCGAGGCCGCCATCGCCGAGGGCAGCACCCTGCTGCGCATCGGCACCGGCATCTTCGGCCCGCGACCGGATCGCTGAACCCCACCGGAACCGCAATTGCCCTTTCGCCAACGAATCGGGAGAATAGCCGGCATTCCCCCAGCCACCGCAAAAGGCCTGTTCATGGACCAGCCCGAGCTGTGTTTCATCGGCGGCGGCAACATGGCTGCCAGCCTCATCGGCGGCCTGATCGCCGACGGCTACCCCGCCGACCGCATCCGGGTCGCGGACCCCGACCCCGCACGCCTCCAGGCCCTGGCACAGCGCTTCGGCGTGACCACCGAGGCCGACAATGCCAGGGCCTGCCGGGGCGCGGGCGTGGTAGTGCTGGCGGTGAAGCCGCAGGTCATGGGGGCAGTGGCCCGCGCCCTGGGCCCCGATCTGACACCGGACCGGCCGCTGGTCATCAGCATCGCCGCCGGCATCCGCACCGGGGACCTGGCGCGCTGGCTGGGCGCCGAGCTGCCGCTGGTGCGCTGCATGCCCAACACGCCGGCGCTGGTCCAGAGCGGGGCCACGGCCCTGTTCGCCACCGCCGCGACAAGCGAGGCCCAGCGCGAGCTGGCCGAGTCCATCCTGCGCGCCGTCGGCCTGACCCTGTGGCTGGACGACGAGGCACTGATGGACGCGTTCACCGCCCTGTCCGGCAGCGGCCCGGCCTATTTTTTCCTGCTGATGGAGGCCATGGCCGCCGCCGGCGAGGAACTGGGGCTGGAGGCCGAGGCGGCGCGGCTGCTGACGCTGCAGACGGCCTTCGGCGCCGCCAAGATGGCGCTGGAGGCCGAGGAAGAACCGGCCGAACTGCGCCGGCGGGTGACCTCGCCCGGGGGCACCACCGAGCGCGCGCTGGCCGTCTTCGAATCGGGCGGCTTCCGCGAGCTGGTGGCGGCCGCGCTGCAGGCCGCGCGCGACCGCTCGCGGGAACTGGCCGAACAACTGGGAAGGGACTGATTCATGGGTGCGGGCTATCTGACCAATCCACTGGAATTCATCATCGCCACCCTGTTCGGGCTGTATGTGCTGGCGATCATGCTGCGCTTCCTGTTCGCCTGGGTGGGCGCCGACTTCTACAACTCCATCAGCCAGTTCCTTGTCCGCATCACCAACCCGCCGCTGTTGCCGCTGCGCCGGGTCATACCCCCGATCGGGCGCATCGACACCGCAACCGTCGTGCTGATGCTGCTGGTGCAGATGGCCAGCGTGGCACTGATCCTGCTGATCCGCGGCCTGCCGCTGAACCCGATCGTCCTGCTGCTGGTGAGCCTGCAGGAGCTGGTGGGGCTGGCCTTCAACGTATTCATCTTCTCCATTCTCATCCAGGTGGTACTGAGCTGGGTGAATCCGCATGGCCACCATCCGGTGAACAGCCTGCTGCACGCCCTCAACGAGCCCATCCTGCGCCCGGCGCGGCGGCTGCTGCCGCCCGTCTCCGGCATCGACCTTTCCCCGCTTCTGGCCCTGCTCGCCCTGCAGGTACTCAAGATGCTGATTCTTCCATTGTTTTCTTTGCTATCCTGAAGCCGTGGGCAAGGGCTATCGCTGGGTCGGCGAGGATCTGGTGCTGGAACTGCACGTCCAGCCCGGGGCGCGGAGATCCGGATTTGCCGGCCTCCACGGCGACCGGCTGAAGCTGCGCATCCAGGCCCCGCCGGTCGAGGGCAAGGCCAATGTCGCCCTGCTGCGCTTCCTCGCCGAGGCCTGCGCTGTGCCGGTGTCCCGCGTCGCGCTCGAGCGCGGCAGCAGCGGGCGCCACAAGCGGGTGCGGGTGACCCGTCCCGAGCGCTGCCCGCCGGGCGTTTCGCTGCCGCCGGCGTGAGCCCCGTCACAGGCGCGACCCGGCGGCCCCAAGCACCTGTTTTTTCGGTTCAAGTTTTCATGCCCCCGGTCGCTAGGGGAGGCAAGGGAGCCGCCGGTCCGCGGGATCGGCGGGGCAGTGCATGCAGCAGAGGATCAACAGGAAGGCGACAGATGTCGGAAGACCGGTTCGGCAAGCGGCTGGCGGCCTATGACGCCTGGAAGTCGGATGTGCTCGCCACGCTCGTCGAGTTCCAGCAGTGGCTCGACGACCACGAACTCGACGAGGGCGAGAGCACCCTGCGCATCTGCGAAACCATGGACGCGCTGCGACGCGACCGCATCAACCTGGCCTTCGTGGCGGAGTTCTCGCGCGGCAAGACCGAGCTCATCAACGCCATCTTCTTTGCCAACTACGGCCGCCGCCTGCTGCCCTCCGATGCCGGCCGCACCACCATGTGCCCCAGCGAGTTGTTCTATGACCGCGAGGCCGACCAGTCCTACCTCCGCCTGCTGCCCATCGAGACCCGTCGCGAGGACAAGTCCCTCGCCGAGTACCGGCAGGAGCCCGTGCACTGGGTCAAGATGCCGCTGGAGGTCGACGACCCCGAGCAGATGGCCGAGACCTTGCGCGAGGTGGTCAGAACCAAGCAGGTGCCACTGGCCGTGGCCCGCGCCCTCGGACTCTACGACGAGAACCAGGACCCGCAGTTCAAGAAGACCGGCCAGCATCCCCAGATGGTCGAGATCCCTATGTGGCGGCATGCCATGATCAGCTTCCCCCACCCGCTGCTCAAGCGCGGGCTGGTGATCCTGGACACGCCCGGACTGAACGCCCTGGGCAATGAACCCGAACTCACCGTCGGCATGCTGCCTTCGGCACAGGCCGTGCTGTTCGTGCTCGCCGCCGACACCGGCGTCACCCGTTCCGATCTGGAGATGTGGGAACACCACGTCCATGGCGCGGCCAACCAGCAGACCCACAAGCGTCACCTGCTGATCGCGCTGAACAAGATCGACACCCTCTGGGATGACCTCAAGGACGATGCCTCGGTGGAGGCCAGCATCGAAAGCCAGGCCGGCAAGGTGGCCGAGATGCTGCACGTGTCCCGCGAGCAGGTGTTCCCGGTGTCGGCGCAGAAGGGCCTGGTCGCCAAGGTGCGCGACGATGACGCCCTGCTCGGTCGCAGCCGCCTGCCGCGGCTGGAGCGCTTCCTGTCCGAGCAGGTGATGCCCAACAAGCTCAACGTGCTGCGCGACCACATCATCCAGAACATCGGCGGCCTGCAGAACGAATTCGAAAGGGTACTCGAAAACCGCCTCGGCCAGACCCAGCGCGAGCTGGAGAACCTGCGCTCCCTGCGCGGCAAGAATGCCGACGTGATCCAGCACCTGATGCAGAAGTCACGCGAGGAACAGGCGGCCTACCTGCGCAACGTCGAGTCCTTCCAGTCCAGCCGCCGGGTGCTTGCCAGCCAGGCCCGCACCATGCTCGATGCCCTCAGCCTGGAGGCCTTCGACCGCCTGATCGAGCAGACCCGCAAGGACATGACGGGCGCCTGGACCACTGCCGGTCTCAAGCGCGGCATGCAGACCTTCTTCGAGGGCGCCAAGGACACCATGGACCAGGTCTCCCAGGCGGCCGACGAGACCCGCCAGCTGATCCGCGCCACCTACCGCAAGTTCCACGAAGAGCACGGCCTGCCGGCCATCACCCCCAAGGTGTTCTCGGTGGACAGCTACAACATGGACCTGCACCAGCTGGCACAGGACGCGGAGATGTTCCGCAACAGCCCCATCACCACCATGACCGAGCAGAGCTTCGTCATCAGGAAGTTCTTCATCTCGCTGGTGGCGCAGGCCCGCAGCATCTTCTTCCGCGCCAACCAGGATGCCGATGCCTGGCTCAAGGAGGTCATGAATCCGCTGGTCCAGCAGATCAAGGACCACAAGCGGGTCATGGAAAAGCGCCTCGACACCCTGCGCCGCATCAATGAATCCCGCGACACGCTGGAGAGCAAGATCGCCGAGCTCGAGGCCCAGCGCAAGGCGGTGGCCGAGGATCTGGCACGCATCCGCCAGTTGCGCGAGGTGCTCTCCAGGCCCCTGCCCGGCAACGGGTCCGCCGACAGCGACATCGCCGAGGCCGTCTGACCCCCAAGCCACGCCACCTTGAGGCGGCCGCCGGCCGTCCCCATGCTGTTCCCTGGTCTATACTCGAAGAAGAAACAACCAGAGGAGCAACGGCATGATCCAGAAGAAGAACCTCCTGGCCTGGGCGGCTGGCCTGCTGCTGGCCGCGGTCGCCGGCCTCGCCAGCGCCGAAAACGTGCAGGACTTCGGCGAGTACGTGGTCCACTACAACGCCATCAACACCGACATGCTCTCGCCCCAGGTGGCACAGGAGTACGGCATCAAGCGCTCCAAGAACCGGGGCATGCTCAACGTGGTGGTCCTGAAAAAGGTGCTGGGTGCCACCGGCCAGCCGGTGCACGCGAAGATCAGCGGCCACTCCATGAGCCTCACCGGCAAGCAGCACAGGCTCGATTTCCGGGAAATTCAGGAGGGCAACGCCATCTATTCCATCGCCGAGTTCGCGGTGAACAACGAGGAAACCCTCACCTTCACCGTGGAGGTCGTCCCCGAAGGCAGCGACGAACCGCTCACGGTCAAGTTCCGCAAGCAGTTCTTCACCCGTTGACCGGAAGGCAGGACCCCGTCCCGCCCGCCAGGGAATAGCGCGAGCGCTCGGCGCGTCAACAAGAGTTGATGCGGGCACGACGCCCCCAGGAGGAACCGGAGGATGCGTCTGCGCCTGTCGACACGCCTGATCCTCGGCATCGTGCTCATCGAGGCCCTGATGCTGTCGCTGCTGGTGGGAAACAGTGTGCGCCTCATCAGCAGCTCGCACGGCGCCATCCTCGAACGCACCGTGCAGGAGGAGGCCCGACTGCTGGGCAATCTCCTCGCTCCCGGGCTCGCCTTTCACGACCGCGCCAGTCTGCAGGACGCACTGAACCTCATCGCCGACAGCCGTAACCTGGTCTATGCCGAGGTACTGGACCGCAAGGGGCGGCGCATGGCCGTGATGGGCGCCCCACCGACGCATTTCACCCCGGACGCCGACTACGCCAGCGCCACCATGGACGGGGTGTTCGACGTCGAGCAGCCGATCGCGCTCACCGGCCAGCGGCTGGGTACCCTGCACCTCGGCATATCGCTGGCCGAGGTGCAGGCCATCACCCGCGAGACGCGGCTGCAGAATACCCTCATTGCACTCGCCGAGATCCTGCTCAGCATCCTCGCCACCGTCGCCCTGGCTCTGATGCTCACCCGCAGCCTGCGCAAGCTGGAACAGGGCGCGCATGCCTTGCGCGAGGGGCGGATCGAGCATCGCATCGATCTCGACAGCCGCGACGAGATCGGCGACGTCGCACGCGCCTTCAATGCCATGGCCGACCAGCTCCAGGCCACCCTGGACGAACTGCGCGCCGAGCACCGGCTGCTGGAACAGGAGACCGAACGGCTCGACACCCTGGTCAATGGCATACATGCCGTGATCTGGGAGGCCAGCGGGGAGGGACTGGATTTCGACTACGTCAGCGGCGAGGCCGAAAGCCTGCTGGGCGTGTCGCGCGAGGACTGGCTCAGGCCCGGCTTCCTGTTCGGCCGGCTGCACCCCGACGACAGCGACCGGCTGGCCACCCAGCTCCACGCCCTGTGCCGAAACCCGGAACCCTTCAACCTGGAGTTTCGCGTCTTCCGCGCCGACGACGAGCCCATCTGGCTGCGCGCCATCGGCCGCGTCGAGCGCGACGGAGAGACATGTCACCTGCGTGGCCTGTTGATCGATGTCAGCGAACAGAAGTCCGCCCAGGCCCACATCCTTTATCTTGCCGAACATGACCCGCTCACCGATCTCATCAACCGGCGGCGCTTCCAGGAGGAACTGGAGCACCACATCGCCTGGGCGCGCCGCTACGGCGAGGCCGGGGCGCTGCTGTTCATCGACCTCGACCAGTTCAAGTACATAAACGACACCTTCGGGCATGGTTATGGCGACGAATGTCTCGTCCGTGTGGCGCGTTGTCTGCAACGCAGCCTGCGCGAGACCGACATACTCGGCCGTCTGGGAGGCGACGAATTCGGGGTGATCCTGCCGCGCTGCGACCGCGAGGCGGCCACGCAGGTCGCCGAGGGACTGCTGCGCGCGCTGGGAGAGAATCTGGTCAGCTTCGGCAGCCACAGCACCACCGTGGGCGCCAGCATCGGCATCGTGTTGTTCCCGGACCAGGGCACCGATCCCAACCAGCTGCTGGCCATGGCCGACACGGCCATGTATGCCGCCAAGGAACAGGGACGCAACCGCTACTATGTGTTCGACGCCCGCGACCAGACCCGCGACCGCATGCAGGCCAAGCTCCACTGGGAATCACGCATACGCGAGGCCCTGGACAACGACGGCTTCGTGCTCCACTACCAGCCCATTGTCGAGCTGGCCAGCGGCCGCGCCAGCCACTACGAGGTCCTGCTGCGCATGCGGGATGCCTCCGGGGGACTGATCGAACCCGAACGTTTTCTGGGCATCGCCGAGCGTTTCGGCATGATCCGCGACATCGACCGCTGGGTGCTGCGCGCGGCCATACGGCAACAGGCGGAAAGCGCCCGCGGCGGGCACTCCCTTGCCCTGGCCATCAATCTCTCGGGTGTCCATTTCGACAGCCCCGAAATCATCGACTACATCCATGACACCATCGAGGCACATGGCGCCGATCCCCGCGACCTCATCTTCGAAGTCACCGAGACCGCTGCCGTGGGGCACCTGGAACGTGCGGAACTGTTTCTGGAATCACTGCGCGAGATCGGCTGCCGCTTTGCCCTCGACGACTTCGGCGTGGGCTTCTCCTCGCTGCACTACCTCAAGCATCTCACCGTCGACTTCATCAAGATCGACGGCAGCTTCGTGCGCAGCCTGCACGAGGACGATGCCAGCCGCGTCTTCGTCCGCAGCATGGCCGACCTGGCCCGCGGC